>DQVY01000058.1 GCA_015661535.1 Sulfurovum sp.
GACATCTTCTATAAATGCCTCATGAAGAAGTTGCCTCATACTGACATTTATAGAAATAGATCTTATTTTTTTCCCTTTTTCATTCCAGCTGTTTAGTGAGATAAAGGTTTCTTTCAGCACATAATTACCCAATTCTAAAATGAGTCCTGTCTTTTCTGCTATAGGTATAAATTCTGAAGGTGTCAGTTCTCCCAAGTCGTCATCATACCATCGAAGCAGTGCTTCCGCCCCTACCAAGTCCTCTTCACGATCAAACTGTGGCTGATAATATACCCGCATCTTCTCTTCTTTTAATGCTTCATGAAGTCTTTGTTCTATCTGTAAATGTCGTTCTACCCGTTTTGCAAGGTCATTATTAAAGATCACTAGACCATCACGTCCCTGCCCTTTGGCTTCATACATGGCAATATCGACTTCTTTAATAAAGTTTGTTGTATAAAATGAAGAAGGGTCAAGTTTATGGATACCAATACTTGCAGAAATATGCAGATAATGTCCATCGATCACGTAGGGTTTTCTAATAATAGTCAGCAAATTCTCTGCATTGATAATATTGGGATCTATCTCTGCCATATTATCTTCCAATGCTTTACTCACAAGAATAAACTCATCTCCACCCAAACGTGCCAGCATATGCGAGTCTTTTGTATACTTTTCAATACGTTTAGAGACTTCTATGAGCAGTTTATCTCCTACATCATGCCCCAAAGAGTCATTAATGGTTTTAAAATGGTCAAGATCTATAAGGCAAACAGAGACTGTCTTATGTGTGCCTTTCAAACGTTCTGTTAAAGACTCCATATATTCCATAAAATATCTACGGTTAAAAAGCCCTGTCAGTGCATCATGCTGTGCCTGAAAGTAATTTTCATGCAGTAACTTGTTTGTGTTAAAAGAAGTATAAAGTAATACCCCTAAAAATATGAAGGAAAAGAGAGAAAGTACATAGCCGTACCAGGTACCCACAAGTCCAAAATAGATTATCAGCGGCAACATAAGTAACAACAAGATAGGTACAAATAATTTTTTATCGGAGATCAACAATGCTGATGCCACAACAGAGGCACCCAGTTGCGTAAATATGGCTATGTAATGAAGATGATGTTCTTCATACCCTACATACATCACAAATATCAAAGTCCAGGAAGAAAAAATAAGATACATGAACCATGTCAGTTTTGTATACCAGCGTTTGAGGTGTTTTTCATCCATTTGATATCTGTCAAACTCTCGATATACAGACCAACCATAGATGGAAAGAAGTATCAAAAGCCCATACCACAGCAATGCTGGGTAAACTACATTAAAGAACCAGCCAAAAACAACATATACCAATCCGGGAACCAGAGAAAGCCCCATCAGTAAAAGTATCTGTCTCTGAATAAAGATATAATATTTTTTCTGTTTCATATCCTCATTATACAATAGTATTTATATTTTTAATCTTCAAATATAATAATATCGTAAGAACTTTTTGTCACCAGTGCTTTACTTGAATGTACCGAACCATTTTGGTTTACTTTGGAAAGTACATCACGCAACTGGTCTATCTCACCCTGCATCTCATCTATCTGCTCTTTGAGTTTCAGTACGATGTCTACACCGGCAAGATTCACCCCCATTTGACGGGTTAAACGTAAAATGAGTTTCATACGCTCAATATCACGCTGAGAATACAGACGCATACGACCTTGTGTACGGGAGGGTTCTACCAAACCTTCACGTTCATACTGTCTCAATGTTTGAGGATGTATATCTAACATCGTTGCTACCACGGAAATAAGATAAACGGGTTCATCATAACTGTGCATACTATATCCTTTAGAGTTTTGCTTCCATCATAGATCTGAGTTCTTCATCTAATGTATCTACATCAGGCAGAACTACATTCGCAACCAAATAGAGGTCACCTCTCAATGCCGTTTTTCTATCGGCAACCCCTTTACCTTTCAGTCTGAATTTTTGACCATTTTTGGTATTTTTAGGTACTTTCAATGAAACCTCTTTTTCTGGTGTCTGTATGGCTATTTTCCCACCAAAGAGTGCTTCTTTTAAAGGCACATCAAAGGTTTTGTAAAGGTTGTCCCCTTTTCTTTCGTACTCATCAGAAGAAGCTACTTCTACCTGTATCAGCAGGTCACCTACCTGACCTTGATGCTGCTTGCCTTTACCTCGCACACGCATGGTCTCACCGCTTTTTATCCCTGCAGGGATCTTAATGTCAAAACTTTGTCCATTAACAGATACATTATGTTTACCGCCCGTTACAGAGACCATAAAAGGGATAGTGATACGTGTCTGCATATCGAGATTTGGTCCCGAAAATCCGCCAAAACCTCCTGCGCTGCTGCCACCGAAACCACCGGAGAAGCCGCCACCACCACCTCCGCCGAACATCTGTCTGAGTATCTCGTCAAGATCTACGCCGCCGCCTTGCCCCTGGGCAAAGTCATGGAAGTTTTGTCCGCCGAACATTTGATCACCATACTGATCATACTGTGCTTTTTTCTCTGCATCCGAAAGTACTTCATAGGCAGCATTTATCTCTTTGAACTTATCTACTGCTGACTCATCTTTATTGATATCCGGGTGGTACTTTCTTGCGAGTTTTCTGTACGATTTTTTAATCTCGTCTGCCGATGCATTTTCACTGACACCGAGTGTTTCATATAAACTTTTTGACATGTTTCTATCCTATAATCATCATTTTATCTTTTAATTTCTAGTAGGATTATATCAAAAAACTTGAGTCAATGTCAATCAAGTTTGCTGTTTTTTTACTATTTTTTTTAAAAGATCACTCTTTATACGGTACTGTTTTATACCCTTCATGGATCATCTTCATGATACCGCCTTTAAGATTTATCACTTTATAGCCTAATTTCTCAGATAAAAACTCAGAAACCATCCCTGTACGACTCCCAACCCTGCATATAAGGGCAAACTGTTCGTCTTTTTTAACTATTTTATCAATCTTTTTTAAAAAATCCGGTACATAGAACCTTCCCTGTTCATCAAAGAACATGATCGTATACGAACCTTTTATAATACCTGTCTCTTTCCATTCTGTAGGTGTACGAATGTCAATGATCTTTATGTTCTTTTCTGCAAATTCCGGTGTTGCCCATACTTGTGTCAATTCTGCCATGGAAGCAGTCATTATCATTAATAATGCAAATACTATTCTTGTCAAGATCTATCCTTTTCATAATTCAAAGTGTTTATACTTATAATATTTAAAATTATAACGAATATTTGTATAAAAAATGTGTACTTGGCTTTCAAATTTAAAATACTATAGTACAATGGCACATGAATTTTATACCTATTTCCGACATACATGCAGAAGCATTGCAGATCTATCATCAATTTCGTGAGCATGCCTTCAAAGCAGATGGCTCCTTTGTTGCAGACAGCCCTAAAGTGGTTAATCTACTCTTGGAAGAAGAGATAGAAGTACGCAGTATTTTAGCTACACAAGCGTACTATGACACACATAAAACCCTCATAGAGACTAAAAAAGATGCGATTCTCTATGTCGCAACAAAAGAGCAGATGCAGAACATCGTAGGTCACAAGATACACCACAATGTCATGATGCACGGCATACGTCCCAAAGAAACCCTGCTCAGAGAGTTAGGAGACAATATCATCATGCTGGATGAGATAAGCTCTACCCAAAACATAGGCTCCATTGCCCGCTCCGCTGCTGCGCTTGGTATAGATGCCTATTTGGTCCCCACACATGGGCCACACCCCTACTCCAGACGTGCCTTGCGTGTCTCCATGGGACATGTAGCCATGCTGGACATCCATACCTATGATGACATCATTGTCACCATCAAAAAACTCAAGGCCTACGGCTACAGGGTCTATGCTGCAGAAGTCACAGAAGATTCTACACCTCTCTCTTCTGTAAAAGTAGCTGACAAATGGGTACTGCTTATGGGACATGAGGGCTCAGGACTCTGCGATGAAGTACTCTCGCACTGTGACGAAGTAGTGACCATAGAGATGATGGAAGGGGTAAAAAGTTTTAATGTCGGGGTTGCGGCTTCTATTATGATGTATCAATTTAAACATGTATAACGTGTATACACGGTGCATTAAAATGCACCGTCAAATCCCAATATGCATAAAAGACAATCAAATATTTTAAAAAAAATTAATGTAAAAAGTGTCTCACAGTAGTAAAGTAAAGTGAAATACCGTGCTCATTTGCTGCTTCTATCACCTCATCATCTCTTATTGATCCACCAGGTTCAATGATCGCTTTGATGCCTGCAGCGGCTGCTGCATCTATACTGTCTCTAAACGGGAAAAATGCTTCAGATGCCATGGCTGCACCAGAGACATCCAGTCCCATATCTTTTGCTTTTTTCAAGGCACACTGCGCAGCATCCACGCGTGATGTCATACCCATACCTACAGCGACCATGGCAGAGTCTTTTACATAGACCACACAGTTAGATTTTGTAAGACCTGCTACTTTCCAGGCAATTTCAAGGTCTTTCATCTCTTGCTCTGATGCTGTTAAAGTTGATTTTTTCTCTGCATTGTGTACTTCATTATCACAAATACAGTCAGCATTTTGGTAAACAAAGCCACCATCTACATGTTTAAAGTCATGAGAGTCTTTCGACATAACGAGTTTACTTCCTCCCTGAGAGAACAACTTCAAACGTTTTTTCTTTTCAAAGACAGCCAATGCCTCTGGTGTAAAGTCTGCTGCCATCACCACTTCCAAAAAGATCTCATTCATCTTTTCTGCCAAGTCTGCATCTACCACACCATTGACTGCCACCACACCGCCAAAAGCAGAGATAGAATCACATTTTAACGCTTCTACATACGAGTCAAGCAAAGTGTCTCTCAGTGCAAATCCACAAGGATTTCCATGTTTTACAATACAGACAGCATTTTCATCACCAAAAGAAGAGGCTATTTTAAGTGCACCGTTCACATCGTTGATGTTGTTAAAGGAAGCTTCCCCTTTTAACTGTATAAAGTTATCTGTAAAGTGTGAGTCAAATTCATACAATGCACCTTTTTGGTGCGGGTTTTCTCCGTAACGTGTTTGAAAAGATTTTTTACCTGTGATGAACTGATACTCACCAAAACCATCATTAAAACGGCCATTCATGTAGTTGGCAATCATTGAGTCGTAGGCTGCAGTATGTTCAAACGCTTTTATCATAAGCCCACGTCTGAATTCTAAAGAGTCATTGCCTGTCTCAAGTGCACCCAGTACAGATTCATAGTCATCTACATTGGTCACGATGAGTACATCATTAAAGTTCTTAGCAGCTGAACGTACCATCGTCGGTCCGCCAATGTCAATGTTCTCAATGATCTCATCAAAATCTTCTGTTCTTTCAATGGTCTCCTTAAAAGGGTAAAGGTTCACACACACAAGGTCAATGCCTTCCACACCAAGCTCTTTTGCTTGTGCTACATGTGCGGCATCACCACGCTTGTGAAGTATCCCACCATGTACATAAGGATTTAAAGTTTTTACACGTCCTTCAAAACACTCTGGGAACTTTGTTACTTCATCTATCTCGATGACAGATACACCTGCTTCATTGAGCTTTTTGTAAGTTCCCCCTGTTGAGATGATCTCCCAACCCATATTTTCCAAACCTCTGGCAAATTCAACAATATCTTTTTTATCACTAACGCTTATCAATGCTCTCATTTTCTCTCACTTTTTATAAATAAATTTCACATATGTTTATGCTTTTGTGTCACTGAGCACTACATGTACCGATACGAAAGCGTGCATATTACGAAGCAACACGCTGTAGTATCGGAGCACACTTGCGAAGTGACGCTTTTTTGCTCTACTTTTTTCTAAAAAAAGTAGAAAGGAAACCCCAATATACTATAAAAGTATAATCTTATTACTCTATCATATCCTTATATGCATTCCCACTCTAAGCATGGGAACGAGAGTAACCCAACCTTAAAGATCCTGCTCAATAATACCTGCGAAGGTATTAAAATAGACATCTTTTACTTCAGCAAGCGGAAGGCTGACATCATTCACACGTACCACATCTCCCCCAACCTTACCGATGACCTCAGCACGTAAGCCAAGTCCTGAAGCAATGGTCAATACCTCATCCAGATCAATATCACTTACTTCCAGTAAGGCCCTGCTTTGAGACTCATCAAAAATATCTCTGCTGTTTTCAACAGAGACTTTTGCATCAATACCTTTACCAGATGTTGCTGCCATTTTAGAAAGTGCTACAGCAATACCGCCAAGGTTTACATCTTTGGCTGACTTTAACAAGCCCTCTTTGTTCGCTTCGATCACAAGTTCCCAAAGATGTAACTCAGACTTGTAGTCAAAACTCGGCAGTGTTCCTGCTGTCTCTCCAAAAAGTTCTTTGATGTACAACGATCCGCCAAACTCACCTTTTGTCTCACCTATGAGTACAATGTTTGTATACTCTTCCTGGAAAGTAGAAGGCAAGACTTTATTTTGATCATCGTTTAACCCTACCATGGCAATAGCTGGTGTTGGGAAAACAGAGATACCGTTGGTTTCATTATAAAGTGATACATTTCCCGAAACTACCGGAGTATCAAGTGCGATACATGCCTCTTTGATCCCCTCACACCCTTCAGCGAATTGCCACATTACTTCCGGATTCTCAGGGTTACCGTAGTTCAAGCAATCGGTAATAGAAAGTGGTCTTGCACCCGACATAGCCACATTTCTTCCCGACTCAACCACAGCCAGTGCTGCACCTTTTCTCGGGTCAATGTAACAGTAACGCGGGTTACAGTCTGAAGACATTGCCAAAGCCCTGCCATTCTCTTTGATACGAATACAAGAAGCATCTAAAGAACCTGGACCCTTTGAAGTATTGGTCTGCACCATAGAGTCATATTGGTTATAGACCCAAGCTTTGTCGACTACTTCAATAGAAGAGAAAAGTTTTTCATAGGCTTCCTGGTCATCCACTTTGTCAAAGCTGTCAACCGACTTTGCATTCACCTCATCCAGATATGCTGGTCTAGAGGTTGGTCTGTCCAATATTGGTGCTTCTTCACTCACTGGGGCAATTGGCATGTCACACACCTTCTCTCCATGCCAAAAAAGTTCCATACGTTCAGTATCTGTCACTTCACCAATGACTGCAACATCGAGTTCCCATTTTTCAAAAATGTCTATGATCTCTTGCTCTCTTCCTTTTTTCGCACAAATCAACATACGTTCTTGAGACTCTGACAACATAAAGTCATAAGGCGTCATGCCCTCTTCACGCGCAGGTACTTTGTCCAAATGCATAATGATCCCTGCACCTGTTTTTCCTGCCATTTCAAAGGCTGAAGAGGTCAGCCCTGCTGCACCCATATCTTGAATACCTACTATCGTATCTGTTTTAAACAGTTCAAGACAGGCTTCAAGTAAAAGTTTTTCTGTAAAAGGGTCTCCCACCTGAACCGTTGGACGTAAAGACTTTGACTCTTCCGTAAATGAGTCTGAAGACATCACTGCCCCGCCCAAACCGTCGCGGCCTGTTTTAGAACCGACATACATCACAGGGTTACCCATACCTGAAGCCACACCAAGAAAGATCTCATCTGATTTTACAAGCCCCAAAGAGAAGGCATTGACCAAAATGTTCCCGTTGTAAGATTCATCAAAACTCACTTCACCGCCAATGGTTGGCACACCCATACAGTTTCCGTAAGAGCCAATACCGTCTACCACACCGCGTACCAGGTGTCTTTGGTATTTATTGGTATCAGAATCACCTCTTACCTTACCAAAACGCAAAGCGTTCATATTGGCTACAGGTCTTGCACCCATTGTGAAGATATCACGTAAGATTCCTCCAACACCTGTTGCAGCACCCTGAAAAGGCTCAATGAACGAAGGGTGATTGTGTGACTCCATCTTAAAAACAGCAGCCATACCGTCACCAATGTCAATAACACCGGCATTTTCACCTGGACCCTGAATGACCCATGGTGCTTTGGTAGGAAAACCGTTCAGGTATTTTTTACTCGATTTGTAAGAACAGTGCTCCGACCACATCGCTGAGAAGATACCTATCTCTACAATGTTCGGGTGACGACCATCTAAAATACGTAAGATATCTTGATACTCTTCTTTGCTAAGTTTATGATTTTTTAAAACTTCATCTAAATCTTCTACGGGCTTTGACATAAAATGTGTCCTTTTAGGAGGTGAATTAAGGGTATAATTTTAACTAAAAAGTGCTAAATAAGGCTTGAAAAGGTAGAATATCATAGTCGTATCCCGTTCCCATTGTTTCGATGCGAACACGTATAACTATGAAAGAAAAAACAAATTTCCTCTATGCAGCGACACGCTAATGCATTCCCACGCAGCGCATGGGCAAGAGGGCTACAAAAGGCGATCATTTATGGATAAAATATTACAAATGCTGGAACTACAACAGCAGCTTAACGATGCAACCAATGGGCTTGGCTGGGAAAATGGTGTGACAAAGAATGGGAAACCTATTGACTGGAAACGCTGTACCTATTTGGAGTGTGCAGAACTCATAGAGTCATACCCGTGGAAACACTGGAAAAACATAGATGCAAAACCAGACTATGCCAACATCAAAATAGAAGCAGTTGATATTTGGCACTTTATTATGTCTCAGGGCTTGGAAGACTATAAAAGAGGTGAACTGGGAAGCATAGACACTTTGGCAAGAAACATCAATGATCTTCCAAACTTTACAGTCTTTTCTGGAGAGGTACAAGAAAATTTCACTGACAGCTATGAACAGATAGCAGTGGTAGAAGAGTTAATGAAACGGCTGTTTTGTGACAGTTCCACAGAAAAACTCATGGAAGCCTTTATAGAGGTTGCCATGCAGTCCGGACTGAACCTGGATGCACTTTATCAACTCTATGTAGGTAAAAATATTTTAAATAAATTCAGACAAGACCATGGCTACAAAGAAGGAAGCTATATCAAGATATGGGATGGTCAGGAGGACAATGTAACCATGCAGGGGATACTTGAAGAAAATGAGGACATCAGCCCGCAAGCACTCTATGAAGCACTTGAAGCTGCTTATCCGGCAAAATAAACTTTTGTATGGAGCCACTTGTAAGTATTATTAGGAATGTTGCTTTCTTTACTTTGAAACATGGCAAACCTGAGATAATTTCTTTTGAATATTGTTTAAATAGCAAAGATTAACATTGCTAGAAATATAATGCTATAATCATACCATGTAAAAAAGCAAGGAAGATGATGATAGGAGATATTGATACTATTGAACTTGATGATAATTTAAAATTCCTCATTGCTTGCTCTCAAACAGAACCATCAGAAAACAATATTAAGTTTATACAGCAGTTTTTATCTTCAATAGATACACAAGAACTTATTCCACTTGCCATTCAGCATGGCATACTTCCTCTCGTCTACAAAACCTTAAAATACCTGGGCACCAAACACTTAATGGTGAATACTGAGATACTCTCTGAACTAAAAGCTCACTACATGCGTATTTCTCAAAGAAACATGCTCATGTCTGCAGAACTCATTCGTATTGTGAAACTTCTGAAAGACAACGGCATTGAAGCACTTGCTTTCAAAGGACCAACTCTTTCTCAAATGGCGTATGGTGACATCACTTTACGGCAGTTTGGTGATCTTGATATTCTTATTAGGGAAAGAGACCGCTTTAAAATGATGGATTTATTAATACAATCACAATACACGCCCGAAATTGATCTTAAAGAGTCAACAAAAAAAACTTTTTTTGACTCTGTCAATGTCATAGGTCTCTATCAAACATCTATTGGTGTACTGGTTGAAATACACTGGGAATTACTTTCAAAAAATTATGCCATTGATTGGGAAGAACAAAGCTTATGGAAAAAGCAGGAAAGTGTAGCAATAAACAAAAAAATCATCCCTGTACTTCCTGTTGAACAGCAACTACTCTATCTTTGTGTACATGGCTCAAAGCATCTGTTTGAACGTCTTGAATGGATATGCGATATTGACAGATCCATCAGGACCCATACAGATATAGACTGGGTATATCTAGTGAATGAAGCAGATAAATTAGGTATTAGACGTATGCTCTTTTTTGGTCTTTCTCTCTCTCAACAATTCTTTTCTTTGCCATTACCTAAGCAAATTGAAAAAGCCATTGCAGAAGATAAAGATATACCAAAACTTATCTCAAAAGTGATTGAGATAAACTTTTCGGAAACTTCTAAAAAAGGGAAAAGTTACAGCTCTTTTGGACTACTTTGGAGTATGAGAGAGAACCTCAGTGATCAACTTCGTTTTGCATGGCGTGGACTCTTCGCTCCAAAATTCGATGATTTTCTCTTCATCCAACTCCCCAAACAGTTAGCATTTCTCTACCCAGTC
>DQVY01000286.1 GCA_015661535.1 Sulfurovum sp.
AGCTTCTTCTGAAACCTCTTTTAAGTTTTGAATCTTTTCTTCTTCTTTTCTTGTAGATAATAACTTTTTTATCTCTACCTTCATTAATTACTTCACCTTTAACTACAGCACCCTCTACGAAAGGAGCTCCTACAGTTAACTCACCGTTGTCAAGCGCTAGAACTTCTTTGAACTCTACCGCTGCTTTTGGTTCAAGATCCATGTTGTCAAAACAGATAATATCACCTTCTTGAACTTTGAATTGTTGACCACTTGCTTTAATGATTGCGTACATTGCAAACCCTTTATATCTATTGTTTTTTAAAAAGTTTGTGATTATACCCAAACAATATTTAATAGTATTTTAAATTTCTATAAATTAACCAAAATCTACATGGTTATTTGCCATAGCAATACATTCAATTTCCACCAAAGCATTTTTTGGCAGTGCTTTTACGGCAATTGTACTCCTTGCAGGTCTGTGTGTATCAAAATGATGCGCATAAATTTCATTCACTTTTGCAAAGTCATCCATGTCGGCCAAATATATAGTGGTTTTAATGACATCTGTAAATTCAGCACCAGCTGCCTGCAGAACATAAAAAAGGTTTTTCATGACTTGCTTGGTCTGATATTCTATATCTCTTGTTTCCATTGAGCCGTCAGGCATCAATGCTATCTGTCCTGAAGTATAAATGAGACCATTGGCCTCAACAGCTTGTGAATAAGGCCCAATTGCCTGCGGTGCTTCCTGTGTCGAAATAAATTTCATTAATTTTTCTCCTTAGTTTCTTTCATAAAATATATACGATGTAGAATAATCAGAAAATTCAAAATAGACTTTCTTCTCACCTTTATCCTCTACACCATTAAGATTGATATCATCTATGCCATATCCATAACGATACGGTCGCATTTTTCCATCATTGCTCCCATAGGCTGTAGATAGTTTATCGATATGAATAAATTTATGTACCAGTTTATCACCTGCATAAATATCAAGTACGCCATTGGTACCTGTCCAGTTTTGCAGTGAGCGGCTAAGGCTATTTTGTGTCTCTTGGGTACATCCTGCAAAAAACAGAATCATACTTGAAAGAAATAATGTATTTAATTTCATTTTATCTCCTCATTTTTATGTATTGTAGCCATTTTATTTTAAGCTTTTGGCATACCGAATTTTTGGGTAATTAACTCACCTTCATCGTTAAAATATAAATAATAGAGTTTATCTTTTGTTACGGTAAGCCCGGAAAGGTAACGCAAAGCAAGGTTTGCCTGTAAAGACCCTATATGCATCACGATAGGGGCGGTAATGCCTCCTGGCTTATGATCAGAAATATTAAAGACTTGAAAGTTCGCCTCGTTAAAGAAACAGACCTGTCCGTTAAACTCTTCAACCGAGGCATAGATCCATGGTGTATTGGTTTCTTTGGCGTGTTTATCTATCTCAGCGCGTACTGGTAGATTGTCTGTGGCATCGAGGATAAGGTCATAACGATTACCCATCTCTTTAAACGCTTCAAAGCGCATATCAAAAGCCACTGCCTTCACAAAAGGGTTTTTAGACTCAATGACCTGACAGACTGCCTTGGCTTTATTTTTCCCCTCATCATTCAGTGTAAACGCAATCTGTCTATGAATATTATGTGAAGATACGGTATCAAAATCAACCATATGTATCTCACCTATACCTGAGGTACCTAATGCCATGGCCAAAGTACAGCCAAGGCCGCCTGAGCCTATAATGGCTATCTTTTTTTTCTCTAAACTTTTCTGAACACTTGCGCCCCAAAGCTGTATCTGTCTGTTAAAATATTCTTCCTGTGTCATCATTATTCCTCACGTAACTTTAGTTCTCTTTCAAAACCCCAAGCTTTCCGATGTTCTAAAACTTCTTTTTTATCTATCATTTCAACAAGCATGGACTCTTTGTCTTCAAGCATCATTTCGACTTCACCTTCTGGTGAAACCAACATGGTATCACCGTAAAACTTCCATTTTACCTCATCATCACTGTACTCACCCAGGCGATTTGCACGAAGGATGTAACAGCCATGCAAAAAAGCTTTGGTTTTAATGATCTCTCTCCAACGGTTATGCGACCCAAAGGTGGAGGCTGTAGGAAGTAGGACCAAGTCTACTTTTTTCTCTGTAGCACGTTGCCAAAAATGGTCAAAGTGTAATTCAAAGCCTGCCATAGCCATGATCTTAAATCCCTTAATAGTAAAAGTCATTGGATCTTTAAGCGGGGCTACTTTATTGGCAAAAAATTTCTTTTCATTCCAATGTGCATAAGGAAGTAAAATTTGCTGCTCATAATACTTTGTATGTTTAGGCGTGATTTTCACTATGGTTTTGTGATAGCCGTCTTTTTTGGTCATAATAATGGGTGCAACAAAAATAATCTCATATTTTTTTGCAAGATTTTTCAGCAGTTCAATATGTTTACGGCTCTGCTCTTTCACCATATTGGGAGCCATGGTCGCAAACTCTTTAAAAAAATGGTTGAGTACATACTCTCCAAGCAGCATCACATCAGCATTTCGCTGCTTGGCTTGTTTCAGATAATACTCAAGTCTTGTAGCATTCATGCCCAGTGTGGGTAATTGGAGTGCAGCGACAACAAGCTGTGCCATTAGATCTCGTCACTTATGTTTTGATTGGCTTGTTCTATTACTGTAATTTTTGTTTTGGCTTCTTCTATGAGTTTTTGTGCTTCTTTGATGTTTTTCAAGCCTTCTTCATAAAGTTTTACAGACTCTTCCAGTGTAATTTCGGGATTCATCAATTTTTCAAGTAATGCTTTTGAATGGTCTAACTTTTCTTCAAAACTTTGTGCTTTCATTGTAATACATCCTTTATACTCTCTTCAAATTTATCTAACTCTACCAAAAAAGCATCATGTCCATAGGTGCTTTCAACTTCCAGATAACTATAAGACTGCCCATTTTCTTCCATCATCTTTGCTATGTGCTCCATCTCAGACGGGAAAAAGAGGTAATCAGAGGAAAAGCTTATCATATGTACCTTTGCTTTTATACGTTCAATAGCATCATCCAAGGAGTCATAGCCACGGCTTAAATTAAAGGTATTGATCGCTTTGACTATATAAAGGTAAGAGAGTGGGTCAAAATTACGTGAAAAATTGTTCGTGTTGTACTCCATATATCGCTCTACTTCATAACGTCCGAAAAGTTCAAAGAGCCCGTCATTATTGACATAGTTACGTCCAAACTTTTCATCCATGGATTCTGGTGCCAGGTAAGAGATATGCCCGGCAATACGCCCAATTGCCAAGCCATCTAGACCTTCTTCACGAAAGGCATCTTTGTCATAATTTCCATGTTCAAATCTTGGGTCACGTCTAATGGCTTCAACAGCCACTTTGTTAAATGCTATTGTCCAGGGACGTGTCGCATAGGTAGCAGCAAGAGAGATAACATCATCTGCAAAATTAGGGTAATCTACAGCAAATTGAAGTGCCTGCATCCCACCCATAGAGCCGCCGATCACCGCACGAAGATGATAAATACCCAACTGCGAAAGAAGATGCATTTGTGCACGTACCATGTCTTTGACCGTTACCACAGGAAACTTCAGTCTAAAAGGTGCCTGACTGGGGTAATTGTTACTCATAGGCCCGGTACTGCCAAAACAGGAGCCTAGCACATTGGTACAGATAACAAAAAACTTGTTAGTATCTAAAGCTTTCCCGTCACCAATGAGTCCGTCCCACCAACCTGCTTTTCTCTCACCTTCATACACACCTGCAGCATGATGAGAACCAGACAAGGCATGACAGACTAAGATCACATTGGATTTGTCTTCATTAAGCTCACCATACGTTTCATAAGTGATCTCATAAGGTTCTAATATACGCCCGGACTCCAGGTAAAGAGGAGAGCTGAAATGTGCTGTTTTGGTTTCGATTTTCATAGACTGCTTTGATGGTAAAATTTATTGCTAATATTTTATCGTATTTGTGCTTTGTTTTGTAGGTCGGGGTCTCCGTACCCAGACAATTCCCATGTATAACAAGGTGCTGATTTTATTTTATACACATTTATGTCTGGAAGAGGACATCCCGACCTACTTTAACCCAATGCCTTTGTCAAGTCATCAATTAAATCTTGTGTATCTTCTAATCCCACACTTAATCTCACAAGCCCACCAGGTACCCCTGCTTCTTCTAACTCTTTCTCTGAAAGTTGTTGGTGTGTGGTACTTGCAGGATGTGTGATGATAGATTTAGAGTCGCCAATATTCACCACTACAGAAAAGATCTCTGTAGCATCTGCGATTCGTTGGGCCTCTTCTTTTGTCTCCACTTCAAAAGAGAGCAAACCCGATGCCATACCATTTTTAAAGTATTTTTGCACCAATGGGTACTGTGCACTGGACTTTAGCCCCGGGTAATTTACTTTAGATACTTTTGGATGTGCTTCTAGAAACTCTGCTATTTCCAGCGCAGAAGAAGAGTGCTGCTTCATACGAAGCGGCAATGTCTCTAACCCCTGTATATGTAACCAGGAGTTAAAAGGACTTGGTGTTCCGCCAAGATCACGAAGCAGTGCCAAACGTACCCTGAGAGAAAAAAGTGGTAATGGCAGATCACTATAGACAAGTCCATGGTAACTCTCATCTGGTTCATTAAAATGAGAGTAACGTGCATTACCTTTTATTTTTTCTACCAAATTTGCACGCTCCACAATAATACCGCCAAGTGCTAATCCCTGTCCTGTCGTATACTTACTCGTACTGTGTACAGACAAGTCTACACCATAGTCAAAAGGTTTGCAAAGTACCGGTGTACCCACAGTATTGTCTACACAGGTAAGTATGTTATGCTTGTTGGCTATAGCAGTAATAGCCTCGATGTCTGCCACATCTATGCTGGGGTTGGTAATACTCTCAAAAAGGATGATCTTTGTTTTATCATCTACTAAATCCTCTATCTCAAATGGGTTATTTACATCAAAATAACGTGTCTCTATACCAAAACGTTTGATGGTATGCCCCGTAAGTGTTGTGCTTCCACCATACACCTGTTTTGCCACGATGATGTTATCTCCAGCTTCAGCCACATTGGCAATAGCATAAAAAATAGCCGCCATCCCAGAAGCTGTTCCAATAGCCGCTACCCCACCCTCAAGTGCTGCAAAACGTTTTTCAAAGACATCTGTAGTTGGGTTCATCAGACGTGTGTAGATGTTCCCTAATTCTTTCAATGCAAACAAATTTGCTGCATGTTCAGTATCTCTAAATTCATAAGCGGTACTCATATAAATTGGTACTGCCATGGTTCCTTGTGCATCTTTCTCATATCCTGCGTGTACTGCTATCGTTTGCTCATGCATTATTTTTCCTTATTGAATTATATATGTAAATTATAGCTTGTGTGTGCTTGAATTTGTATAGAAGAGGTTTTAAAATATATGTGGATTTTTCTCGCATCACAGCTGGAGCTATTGATCTAGAAAATGTGACACTATGCTTATTTCCCTATTGGTGCGTTAGGAAACGCACCCTACCTAGCCGTGATAATTAGGGGATTCTTTTGTAATCGTTACATCATGTACATGAGACTCTTTTAAGCCTGCAGAGGTGATCTCAACAAACTCTGCTTTGTCCCAAAATACTTTGATACTTTCAGAACCACAGTAACCCATAGATGAACGTAATCCGCCTATCATTTGGTGTACCACGTCTGCTATTTTTCCACGGTAAGGAACACGACCTTCTATACCTTCAGGTACAAGTTTATCTGCGGCTGTGCCTTCCTGGAAATAACGGTCTGTACTTCCTTTGGTCATTGCACCAATACTTCCCATACCTCTGTACTCTTTAAACTGTCTGCCGTTAAAGAGTATCATCTCGCCTGGTGCTTCGTAGGTACCTGCCAAAGCAGAACCTAACATCACACAAGAACCACCCACAGCCAATGCTTTCGCCACATCACCAGAGTACTTAATACCACCATCAGCAATAACAGGCACCCCTGCTTTGTTTGCTACAAGCGCCACTTCATCGATGGCAGAGATCTGAGGAACACCCACACCTGCAACAATACGCGTTGTACAGATAGACCCTGGCCCGATCCCTACTTTAACACCATCAGCACCCGCATCAATAAGTGCCTGTGCTGCCTCACCTGTGGCAATGTTCCCTGCAATCACATCGACATCAAGTGTTTTTTTGATAAGTTTTACTGTGTCTAAGATACCTTGAGAGTGCCCGTGTGCAGAGTCAAGTACGATGACATCTACCCCTGCTTTAACCAATGCAGTTGCACGGTCAAGCTGTCCTACACCAATGGCTGCAGCAACCCTGAGACGACCATGCTCATCTTTGTTTGCATTGGGATGTTTCTCTTTTTTCTCAATATCTTTAATGGTAATCAGTCCCATAAGTTTGTTGTTGTCATCTACAATAGGAAGTTTTTCTATTTTATGTTTTTGCATCTCTTTGGCTGCTTCTTCAAGTGTTGTGCCTTCTTTACCAGTCACAAGTGGAGATGCGGTCATCACTTCAGAGACTTTCAGACTCATATCTTTAATGAAACGCATATCACGGTTCGTAATAATACCTATAAGTGTGTTTTGCTCATCTACCACAGGAATACCGGAGATACTATAATCAGCCATCATCCCATCTGCTTCACCTACTGTAGCATCAGGATCAATGAAGATCGGGTCAATAATTATACCTGAAGTAGACTTTTTCACTTTCGTTACTTGAAAAGCTTGTGTTTCTATGTCCATATTTTTATGAATGACACCAATTCCACCAAGTCTTGCCATGGCAATGGCTGCTTTAAATTCGGTAACAGTATCCATCGCAGCAGAGACAATAGGAATGTTCAAAGAGACGCGTTTTGTTAACATGGTCGTGACATCTACTTCTTTTGGAAGGACTGTTGAGTGTTGTGGTACCAGTAGTACATCTTCAAATGTAAGTGCTCTTTTTTTAATGTTCATAATAATCCTTCGTATGTTATTTGTTGTAATTCAATGCTTTTTCCATGCTTGCAGCACCGTCAAAAAGCGTTTTTTCATTAAATGCTTTGGCGATGAGTTGTAAGCCAATCGGCATACCCTCATCATCTTTTGCAACAGGGAGTGAAATAGCAGGTAGTCCTGCAAGGTTAATGGCTATTGTATACATATCTGATTTATACATTTCAAGCGGGTCCTTAGAAGCACCGATCTTAGGTGCAACCGTTGGTGCTACAGGCGACAAAATAAGATCTGCATCTTCAAAAATAGTATTGAACTCATCACGGATGAGATGTCTAACTTTTTGTGCTTTGACATAGTAGGCATCATAATATCCTGAAGAAAGCACAAAGTTCCCAAGTAAGATACGTCTTTTTACCTCTTCTCCAAATCCTTCAGATCTAGAGTTGTAAAAAAGCTCTTCTGTATTTTTTGACTCAGCTCTCGTGCCATAACGTACACCATCAAATCGTGCCAAATTTGTTGCTGCTTCTGCTGTAGCCAGGATGTAATAGGTTGCAATGTCATATTTTGTATTTTGCATCTTTTTATGCACAATGCTATGTCCTGCCTCTTCTAACTTTTGCACCGTTTTCGCATAGGCTCTCTGTGTATCTTCATCTGCTTCTGAAATGTAATTGTCTATGACTGCAATGGTCAACTTTACCTCAGGGTTAAGGTTGTTGGCAATGTCTTCTATCTCAAAATCTGCAGAGGTTGAGTCTTTATCATCATGCCCTTTGATCGCATCATACAAAATAGCTGCATCTTCTACATTCTGCGCTATAGGACCTATCTGGTCAAGGCTTGAAGCATACGAAGCCAAACCAAAACGGCTCACTCTTCCATAGGTTGGTTTCATACCTACCACACCACAATAGGCTGCAGGTTGACGTATGGAACCACCCGTATCAGAACCCAGAGCTGCAATGGCAATGCCACCAGCAACAGCCGCTGCTGATCCTCCTGATGATCCTCCCGGTACCCTGTCTGTAGCATGTGGATTTTTGGTTGCACCGTAAAAAGAACTCTCTGTGGTTGAGCCCATAGCAAACTCATCCATATTCGCACGACCAAATGCCATCATCCCTTTTAATTTTAGGTTTTTAATGACTGTGGCTTCATAGGGTGCTATGTAGCCTTGAAGTATCTTAGAACCGGAAGTCACAGACCAGTCTTTGACCTGAATGTTGTCTTTGATCAAAATAGGCACACCCTCACCTGAGGACTCAAAACCAACATAAGCATTGAGCCCAGAAGCTTTGGCTTTTTCTTCAAGTTCCTGTCTAAGGGTTTCCATCTCTTCGTTGGATTTAGTTAATGCTTCTTTTAGTGTAATCACTTCTCATCCTCAACTTTTAATTTCTTTTTATAATACGCCCCAACTGCCAAGCCAATGCCAACCAATCCAAATATAAAAACGATTGAGCCAATGATCACTTCCGCGGGTATAGGCTGACTCATATCAAACATTAGGCAATATCTCCAACCACTTTGGCACAACGCTCACAGGCACACTCCTCTGAAGTAGCAGTAAATCTCCAACATCTTGGACATTTTGCTGCGCTTGCTTTATGCACTGTAAAGGTTTTTCCTTCTACTTCAAAGGACGCCACTTGCTCAGAATCAGAAGATGTTTTCATGGCTGAAACCACAAACCAGTCTTCTAAGTTCTTAGCATCGTTAATAGCAAAGAGACTCATATCTCCTGCTATCTCCACCTCAAGTGTAGATTTCATAAGTTTCTCTTTCTTCAACTTGTCTACTGCTTCTGAGAATTTCACCCTTGCTTCTAAAAGTATGCTGTCATCAAATGATGCTTCTACCTCTGGTACTGCTGCATAGACAAGGTCAAAGACATTTTCCATGCCATCTTTAAAAAGTGCTGGAGCATACTCGAGTATCTCATCTGCTGTGTAGGTAAGGACTGGTGCGACAAGACCTAACATTGCCTTAGATATAAGTGCCATGGCTGACTGTGTTGCACGTCTCACCGGATCGTTTTTATCTTCACAATACAGTCTGTCTTTGGTGATATCCATGTAGATACCTGAAAGTTCATTAGTAATGAAGTAGTTGAGTGTGGCAAAACCTCTGAGGAAATCATATTCGTCAAAAGAGCTTTTCACCGATGCAAATACTTCACCTGCTTTGGCCAA
>DQVY01000300.1 GCA_015661535.1 Sulfurovum sp.
AGGCGTAAAATAGTGGCATCAAGACGAGAATTTCTCAATGTATTCAGGAAGCCGCTAGATGCAAGTAAGGAGGTCACACCTATGGTGGTGAGACCACCTTATGGGTTCAATGAATCTTTTTTTCAGAGCGAGTGTATCACATGTGAGAGTAAAGCATGTGTCACTTCCTGTGATGAACAGATCATATTCATAGAGGAAGACGGTATACCCAGACTGGATTTTTCAAAAAGCGGCTGTACTTTTTGTGAAGATTGTGCCAGTGCCTGCGAAGCAAATGTATTGTCTTTGGAACATACCCATACTTCAGAGCAGATCAATGCTGTATTTCGTATCTCTACAGAGGGCTGTGTGGCACATCACGGGGTGATCTGTTTTTCCTGTAAAGAACCCTGTATCGATGATGCTATACTTTTTAACGGTTTGTTCAATCCTGTGATTGATACAGATAAATGTACAGGCTGCGGCTTTTGCTTGGGGCGTTGTCCTACACAGGCCATAAGCTTTGATGCTATTGCTATGGCGACATACCCTAATGAAACGGAGTAAATGATTTGACCATAGAAAATATAGAAAAAAACTATCCAAAACTTTTTAAAACCCTGCCTGAAGATGTGACAGAATTACGTTACCTTTTGGTCATAGATGAAAATTACGATGACGATGATACCGATGAGTTTGATGCTATAGACCCTGAAGATTTTAATTATCTTCTGTATGTGACAGATCTGTTGCAAGAAGCAGTAGGAGAAGTACATATCATCGCATTGGTCAAAACCCTTAAAGTACATAAAGATATCTCAGATTTTTATCTCTCTGAGATAGATCTTTACGGTATTCAAACTGACTTGGATGAAGAGGGTATAGCAGCTATGGTACTGGGTTCTCTTGAGGAGATACTTGCATGAAAAAGAGTTTTATTGCATTATTACTTTGTCTGGTATGGCTGGAAGGGGCCACGGTCTTCTCTCCAGTGTTAGAAATAGCTGTGAATGGAAGCACAAAAGATATGGTTCTGAGAGGTAATACACTTATTATAGGGACAGACAGTGGCGTATTGCAAGTGTATGATCATGAAACAAAAGCATTCACTAAGACGATAAAACTTCCCAAGGTAAAAGATTTTGTAGGAGACATGATACCTCCGCGTGTGTTTTCTGTAGATAAGATAGAAGAGCGCTATTTGTTGATAAGTGACAGTGGGAAAGGTGGCTACTCCAATCTCTGGATACATGAAAATAATACCAGCAGACAAGTACTGAACCATCGTGATAAACTGGCAGCTATTAAAGCAAGATTCATCACAAAAGAACACATTTTACTGGGACTGCTTTCAAATGAAGCAGTATTGTTGGATGTAGAAAGTGGAAAAGCGCTGTTTCGTGTGCAGTTGAGTGAATCAAAGTTTTCAGATTTTGCTTTGAATGAAGCAAAAACACAGGCAGTGTTTGCCTGTGAGAGCGGGGTATTAAATGTCATTGATACAAAGACCGGGACAATACTTCAGGTCCTGAAAGGTGTCAATGTAGACAATGTCTATAAAGTAGATTTTAAAAATGGTATTGTCTCCGGAGCAGGACAGGATAGACGAGGGGCACTCTATGATGTGTCGACAGGAAAAGGTACGTATATTAAGGGATCTTTTCTCATCTATGCGACGGGGTTAAGCCCTTCTGCAAAAAACGTAGCTTTTGCCATGGATGAAAAGAATCATATTTCGATCTATAGACGCACATCAAAGTCAAAAATAGCAGAACTTCAAGGGCAAAAGAGTACACTAAACACTATACTTTTCAAAGATGAAAATGTGTTGTTCTCCGCAAGTGATGACAATACTGTGATGATGTGGAAATTGCCATAACAATTAAAATATAATAGGAGAAATAATATGAATATATCAAGTATAGTAGTACAAGTAAAACCAGAAAATTATGATGCAGTGAAAGAGGAATTAGAAGCTTCAGGTATATGTGATTATCATTTTGGTGATAAAGAAAAAGGCAAGATGATCGTCACTATAGATGGTGCAGGTGTAGAAGAAGAGATCAAAAAACTGGTACAGATCCAACAGACCAAAAATGTATTGGCAGCCGATATGATGCAAACCTACCAGGAGGAACTTGAAGGTGCCATTAAAGAGCTTGAAGAAGCAGATGTGGTGCCTGATATGCTCAATATGGATTCGGTAGATGTGCGTGATATTATCTACAATGGTGATTTAAAAAAGAAAGATTTTAAAGGCGGTATATAGATGGTAGTGATAGAGTCAGTGATACAAACCAATCCTTTGGGACGTTGGTATATAGAGCTAAGTGATACACTCAAAGAAGAGAGTATGGAAATTTGTTTGGACATTCACGAATATGCCCAAAAGATAGAAATGATGGGTGAAGAGTACGGTGGAGATGTTGAGGTTGCCTGGTCAAGCGGAGAGAATGTGACCGTTACACAGATCAATGAAGTACGTCAACAGATCATGGCGTATGAAGCTGAGATCGAAGCAAAAGAGAAAGAGGCGACACATATGCCTGATGGTACGCCAAACTTTTCAGTTTAGCAAAAAAGGAAAGTATACCAATCTGTTTAATGATAGTTTGATACAATACTAAAGATGAAATTCAAATATATAATTCAATATTTTTGATGGTTAGAGAAAAGGAAGATGATGAAAAGACTATTCATAGGGTGTGCTGCGGTAGTAACTTTTGGATTTGCAGAAAGTTATACGCAGGCAGATAGAATTTTAGATATGCAGAAATTGGCACAGGCGATGCAAGATATACAAGCTGGTTTTTTTTACAATAACCTGGACATTGTTAAGGCGGGGGCAGAGGACTTAAAAAAAACCATTGTGAAAATAGGGCCTATCCAGGAAGAGATCAATAATACAGATGTGTATGAACGATGGATGGATGGTAATACCGCAATGAAAAAACGTATCCAAAGAAGAATTATACAGCATAGTGATGACATCATCGCACGTTTTTCTGATGGTGATGCAACACAAGCATTGCAGGTTTATGGTAAGATATCATCTGAATGCATGAAATGTCATGTCAGTTTAAGAAAGTGGTAGGGATCAAAATGAAAAAAATAATAATTGTAGCATTATTACTCAACGTATGGAGCCATGCAGGAGACATTACGTTAACGGGTACAGTTGTTTCTGACGGACAGAAAATGATCGGCTCTCGTTTTATGGGGTACATTAAACATGTATTTGTAAAAGTAGGAGATAAGGTCAAGCGTGAAGATGACCTTTATGAGATGGAATCTGCTGAATTTGATATCATGAAAATGCAGGCAGACCTTATGTTGGAACAAACCAAAGTAGCGGTTGAGTATTGGCGTGAAAAGTTAAGAGGTGTGAATTTAAAAAGAACCACTTTAAGAGAGAGAACCAGCCATGGCGGTAGTACGGAGATAAACCTTGATGACTTTGCCGACCTGGATGCACAGGCAGCCAATGTGGAGTCTATGTTGACAGCTATGCAGATCATGGTAAAGCAGGCAAATATTGCAGCCAAAAAATTGGCAAGTACCTATAATTATATTAAGATGAAAGCACCTTCTGACGGTGTGGTTGTGCAGCGAAATATTAAAGTGGGTGACATGGTAATGCCAGGTATGCTTACCATAATGCTGGTAGATACTGAAGACCTTGAAATAGATGTCTCTATTTCTGAAAGTATCATAAGCAAAGTACATGAAGGGCAAAAAGTACCTGTAGAGATACCTTCTCTTGATTACCATACAACAGGTGTCATCCATGCGATCGTGCCTGATGCAAACCCTATGACACATAAAATTAAGATGCGTATACGTTTTGACAAAGGTGATGTTAATATCTTCCCTGGTATGTATGCCAAAGTAGTACTGAAAGACAAAAAATAGATATGCCTTGCAATGTGAGAAATCTCACATTGTAAATATACCCCTTCTCTTTACCTGATACCCTCACACCTTTTGAAAAATTTTATAAAGAACAAGATATACTCTTATAGATTAAAATTAAAGGAGTAAATATGGCAGCTGTAATTTTACCTTTAGGAAAAGGTTTTGAAGAACTTGAAGCTGTGGCATTGATCGATGTCATGCGTCGTGGCGGTATTGATGTCAGATTGGCTTATTTGGAAGATGAACTGCAAGGAGACCTGGTATTGGGTGCAAACGGCATCACCATTCAGGCAGATACTTCCATTAAGACCATCATTTCAGATGACTTTGACATGATGGTGTTACCGGGAGGTTGGGATGGTACCTACGCGTTAGCAGAGAACAGACGTGTCATTGAACTCGTCAAAGAATTTAAAGCCAGTAAGATCATAGGTGCGATGTGTGCGGCACCTTTTGTACTTAAAAAAGCGGGTGTTTTAGGCAATGACTATACCTGCTACCCAGGTGCCAAAGAAGAGATAGACCACCCTGGGTACAGAGAAGACCTCAAGGTCGTGAGTGATGGCAATGTTATGACCTCCCGAGGTCCTGGAACAGCAGTTTGTTTTGGACTTGCCATTGTGGAACGTCTTGTGGGAAAAGAGACCATGCAGGCTGTTAAAGAGGGGATGCTTTTAGATTATTGTTAATATCCAACGTTGTATCATCTCCATCTCTTCTCTTTCAATAGTATGGGCTTTTTGATACGCGTGGAACGCTATGTTCATCCCACCTTGCTGCAGTAGCTTTATCTGCTCTGAAGCAGTTTTGAAGTCCAGTGCTTCATCTTGCCTGCCGTGGGTACAGAGCCATTGTGCATCTTTGATTTGCTTATTCATTTCCTGAAGTAACAGGGAAGGGTGATGCAGATGTCCGCTTAGCGCAATATACCCTGCCAGTTTCTGGTTATACCTTGCGCCAAATTCAAAGGTGAGCATGGCACCTTGTGAAAATCCAAAGAGAAAGCTTTGGCTTGCATCAAAATCTTTTTCAAAAAGCATATCAAATGTTTGGGTCAGCAGTGTAGATACATCAGCTATGTCATGGAGATCGTCATCATACCAGGAGAAACCGTCATTGTAGATACTGGGTGCATTGAGTAGTACATAGTGCATCTCTTCAAAAGCGAAAAAATCAGGTATCCATGTAAAATCTTCTGATTTCCCCCCTCTGCCGTGCAGCAGTATCATGACTTTGTTTGAAGGCATTTCTGCCGGGAAAAAAATATTTTCCAGGGGTAAATAGTCTAATGTAGTAAGGTTATGAGGGAATGTCGTCATGTGTGAAGTATACTGAAATTTTTGGAATATGCCTAATTTTTATGCCCTAATAAAAAGAATTTTTTTTGTATCACTTTCAATCAAACTTTACCAAAGCTCTGCTATATTAAACCCACTATATGCAAAGGTCTATGAATGTCAGAAGAACCAAGGTCCAAACCTCAATTTACCCACTTACACTTACACACAGAATACTCTTTACTTGACGGTGCAAACAAGATAAAAGTACTCGCAAAAAAAATCAAAGAGCAGGGTATGACTTCTGTGGCTATGACGGACCATGGTAACTTGTTTGGTTGTATCGATTTTTATAACACCATGAAAAAAGAGGGCATTAAACCTATCATCGGTATGGAAGCCTATGTGCATAACCAGGAAGAGTTAGGGGACAAGTCAGTACGTCAGCGTTTTCACCTCTGTCTCTATGCCAAAAATGATGTGGGCTATAAAAATTTGATGTTTCTCTCTTCTCAAGCATATATCAAAGGGTTTTACTACTATCCGCGTATTAACTGGGAACTGCTTAAGAACAATTGTGAAGGGCTTGTCTGTTCGAGTGCCTGTTTACAAGGTGAAGTGAATTGGCAGTTGAATTTAAGTGAACGTAACATTAAATTTGGTGCGAAAGGCTATGATGAGGCTAAAAAAGTGGCTTTACGTTACAAAGAGGTTTTTGGTGATGACTTTTATCTTGAATTAATGCGTCATGGCATTGGAGACCAGCACCGTATAGACAAACAGATCATTAAACTCTCTCAAGAGACAGGCATCAAAATAGTGGCGACCAACGATACGCACTACACAGAACAAAAAGATGCAGATGCCCATGAAGCCTTTATGTGTATCGCGATGAACAAATTGTATGACGATCCTAACCGTCTGCGTCACTCCGTGCATGAGTTCTATGTGAAGTCACCGGAGCAGATGGCAGCACTTTTTGCAGATATTCCCGAAGCCATAGAAGCCACACAAGAGATAGCAGACAAATGTAATTTGGAGATAAAACTGGGAGACCCGACCCCGCCTAATTTTAAATTTGCAAGAGAACGTGCAGCAGAGTCAAAGATAGCACTGCCATTTCCAGACATTGAGTATTCTCTTGAGAACGACATTGTCCTTTTTGTAGAAGAGTCCAAACGCGGGCTTGAAGAACGCTTAAAAATTGTGCCTGAAGAGAAACATCAAGAGTATAGAGATAGGCTTCAAGTAGAAATGGACATTATCAATAAGATGAAATTTCCCGGCTATATGCTCATTGTATGGGACTTTGTGGATGCTGCCAAACAGATGGGTATACCTGTGGGACCGGGACGTGGGTCTGCTGCAGGGTCATTGGTCGCATTCTCTCTTGGTATCACAGATATTGACCCTATGCCTTATGGGCTTCTTTTTGAGAGGTTTCTAAACCCAGAACGTATCTCTATGCCAGATATCGATATGGACTTTTGTCAGGCACGCCGTCAAGAGATACTCGATTATGTGGTAGATAAGTACGGGCGTGTGAATGTGGCACAGATTATTACCTTTGGTAAATTACTTGCAAAAGGGGTGATCCGTGATGTTGCGCGTGTGCTTGATATGCCATATTCTAAAGCAGATGCTATGGCTAAACTCATCCCTGATGAACTCGGAATTGATTTAAAAGGTTCGTATGAAAAAGAACCCAAAATTGCTGAGCTTTTAGAACGTGATCCGCAGGCAAAACGCACCTGGGAGTATGCACTGGCACTAGAAGGGCTGAACCGAAATGCGGGTACACATGCAGCGGGTGTTGTGATCTCCAATGAACCACTGTGGCAAAAGACACCTTTGTTTAAACCTACAGGTCTGGATACCCTGGCGACACAATATTCGGGGAAATATGTAGAAGATGTGGATCTCATTAAGTTTGACTTTTTGGGACTGAAAACCCTGACAGTCATTGAAGAAGCTTTGCAGTTGGTAGAACGCCGGTATGGCAAACGTATCAACTTTGTGGAAGAGAATATTGAAGACCCTAAAGTGTATGAATACATTAGCAAGGGAGATACTTTAGGCTTGTTCCAAATTGAATCCGCAGGTATGCAGGATCTGGCAAAAAAACTCAAACCAAACGGCTTTGAAGATATTATTGCGATGCTCGCACTCTACCGTCCTGGTCCTATGGAGTCAGGGATGTTAGATGACTTTGTTGAACGTAAACACGGACGTCAAAAAATTACTTATGAATTTCCAGAGTTGGAGCCCATATTGAAACCAACCTATGGGGTGATCGTCTACCAAGAACAGGTTATGCAGATTGTACAGATCATTGGTGGCTTCAGTTTGGGCGGTGCAGACCTGGTACGTAGGGCGATGGGTAAAAAAATTAAAGAAGAGATGGACAAACTGCAAGGTGAATTTGCAGACGGTGCAGTCAAAAAAGGTTTTGACAGACAAAAAGCTTTTGACCTTTTTGATCTTATTGTAAAGTTTGCCGGCTACGGGTTTAACAAATCACACTCTGCTGCCTATGCGATGATCACCTTTTATACTTCGTATCTAAAATTCTATTACCCTACAGAGTTTATGGCTGCTATTTTGACTTTGGAAAAAAACAATACAGATAAAGTTGTAAAGTATGTGGATGAAGTAAAAAAGATGGGGATGAAACTGCTGCCGCCTGACATTAACAAATCAGGACTGGTATTTGAAGCCCGAAACATTGACGGTGAAGAAGTGGTTATGTTCGGTATGGGTGCAGTCAAAGGTGCAGGGGACATAGCGATTAACACTATGTTGGAAGCCAGAGGAGACGATGAGTTTAAAGATTTTTCAGATTTTGTTTCACGTATTGATGCAAGTAAAGTGAATAAAAGGGTGATCGAGTCTTTGGTAAAAGCAGGGGCCTTTGACAGTTTTGGATACTCGCGAAAAGCAATGCTGTCACAGTTGGAAGATATCGTGGAGATGGCGAAGAAAGCAGGCGATGCAAAGAAACAGGCGGTCAATTCTCTCTGGGGTGATGATGAAGAACTTACCTCTGTCACACTGGAACTCACAGATATGCAAGAGTTTGAACCTATGGAGATACTGGAGATGGAGAAAGAGTCTCTAGGCTTTTACGTTTCGGGGCATCCTCTGGACAAATACAGAGAACAACTGGATGGTATTAACTATACACTTAGCTCAGAGATAGATGACCTGGCAGATGGTTCCCAGGCGATGTTCATAGGCAAGATAG
>DQVY01000009.1 GCA_015661535.1 Sulfurovum sp.
AGAAGTGTCAGTCTTGCCTCTTCTTCTCCTGAAATGACCTCAAAGGCAACACCTGTCTCTTTTTGTATCTGGGCCAACACAGCATCAGCATTCGACGCTCTTCGTACTGCTTCTGTGGTCACAGCTTTAATTGTATGCGCCCTAAAGTCTACCTTCGCCTGTGCTTCTTGCAGTGCTGTGATCACCCTTTGAACTGCCGCGTCATTGATCGTGCCAAATTCTGTCAGGCCATCTGCTGTTTTCACTACTTTCTCATAAGCAAAAAGTTGTTTTTCGTTTTTACAATCATATGCCAAGACACGTACTGTGTTTGACCCTAAATCTATGGCTATCATTAATGTTCTTCTTTAAAAGAAAATCCGCCCTCTTTTAACTTTTGGCGTATAAGTTCTTGATGTTCTACCCCTTTGGTTTCCAAAGCTACAGAAACATGCGCATCTCCAAATTCCAAGTCCGTAGAAGTTCTGTCGTAACCAATTTGGACTATGTTTGCCCCAATGTCTGTCAATATGCCTGTAAAATCCTGCAAGGCACCCGGTCTGTCTACCAAGATCACTTGCAGCTTCATTTTTCGGGATGATTTCATCAGCCCTTTTTCTATAATAAGCGAAAGCATCGTAACATCAATGTTCCCTCCGCTAAGGACAATACCTACCTTACTTCCTGTAGGCAGTGCTACTTTCCCATGCAAAAGTGCTGCCACGCCCACTGCACCAGCACCCTCTACCAATACTTTCTGTTTCTCCAGCAAAAAAAGTATTGCTGCGGCTATTTCATCTTCACAAACTGTCTCAAAAGTATCTACATGCTCAAGAATATGTGCCAAGGTAATTGGTGAGGTGTCACGCACTGCAATACCATCTGCTATGGTACGTACAGATAGTGTATCGATAGTCTTTTTTGCATCATAAGATTGCTTTAACGCAGGTGCGCCTGCAGAAGAGACACCTAAAACTTTACAATTGGGATGAAGTGCCTTAGCAGCTACTGCCATACCCGAAATGAGTCCACCCCCGCCTACGGGTACAACCAAGGCATCTAGGGCAGGAACCTCTTCAAACATTTCCAAGGCTACCGTGGCTTGCCCAGCCATAACCTCTTCATCGGTAAACGGATGTACAAAAGTATAGTTGTTCTCTTCTCCAAATGTCACAGCGTAGGCATAGGCTTCATCATAATTCCCCCCATGCAGGATGACACTCGCACCAAGCTCTTTAACCCCTAGAACTTTGGTTAAAGGTGTAGACTCCGGCATAATGATCGTGGCTTCAATGCCAAAATGTTTTGCAGCAAACGCTACTCCCTGTGCATGGTTTCCCGCAGAGGCAGCAACCACACCGCCTTTTTGTCCATTTTCTACAAGCACAGCTATCTTGTTAAATGCCCCACGCAGTTTAAATGCACCTGTGCGCTGAAGGTTTTCTTTTTTCAAATACACTTCATAGCCACTCAATGAACTCAAGATCGGGGCATAGGTAAATGGTGTATGGTGCACCACACCCGTGACTCTCTTGTAGGCTTGTTTTATTTTGTTTAAGTCTAACATTATTTTTCCTAGATACTATATTGGATGAATTATACCCAAAGGAGACATAAATATGGAATGTGAATTACCAAGAATAAATTCAAATCCTGATGAGATGAAAAAATATTTTGAAGAGGCAAAAACGATTGCTGTCTTAGGTGCTTCACCTGATACAAGTAAAGCCTCTAACCATGTCGCTGCTTATTTGAGAGATGTAGGCTATAAGATGATACCGGTGTACCCAAAAGGAGATGAGATCTTAGGACAAAAAGTCTATAGGTCTTTGGCTGAGATAGACGAACCTGTAGATATGGTCGTTGTTTTCAGAAAACCTGCTGCACTTGATGCCATCGCTGATGCTGTCATTGCAAGAGGAGATGTAAAAACATACTGGACACAATTGGAACTCATCAATAATGATGCGGCACAACGTGTTAAAGACGCAGGTATCAATGTTGTCCAAAACTACTGCGCTATGGTAGAACACAAAATGCTTTTTTAAGCAACTAAACAAAAAAA
>DQVY01000200.1 GCA_015661535.1 Sulfurovum sp.
TTCTCTTTTTATAAGTCAGTTCATATGTTATAAAAATGTTATCACTTTACTTTATAGTTCCCTGTTCACATAAGGAGGACAGCATGAAAGATGATATGTTTATTTCAGAAAAAAAGATAGGGAAACTCTCCAAAAGAGTGGCGAAAACTTTTTCTTTGTCTGAGGAAGAGGCGATCGGTATTATTTATGAAGAGTGGGATCTTGTAGAAATGCTTTTCCATGAGCACGGGAAAGTAAAAGCAGTGCATCAACACTTCATAGACGAGATCAACTATACTTACAGGATAGCATAATGCAAGTGAGTGTAGAAAACTATATGGTGCATCATTATCCATCTATAGAAGCATTCCCGAATGTGTTGAAAAAGTTCCTCTTCTCTACGGTAAAAAAACTTTTTCATGAAACACAGATCAATACCTTTATGGCAGAGAATGCACATAAAGATACTTTTTCCTATATAGAATCTATTGTAGACTATTTTGATATTTCTATAGGGTTGAAGAGCAATGAGTTGACACGTATCCCTGCGTATGGCAGGGTGGTGATCATTGCCAATCATCCTCTGGGTGCGCTGGACGCTATGGCACTGGTGCATCTTTTGAAAGATGTGCGTAAAGATATTAAAATAGTTGCTAACTCCTTTTTGTATCAGTTTGAGAATCTTAAAAATATTATTATCCCTGTAGATAACATTCATGGGAAGATGGACAAAGAGACGGTGAGAAGTATTTACACTGCACTTGAAGCAGAAGAGGCAGTCATTATATTCCCTTCGGGAGAAGTGAGCCGTGCAAAGCCAAATGGTATTAAAGATACCCCCTGGAAAAGTGGTTTTCTGAAGATCGCTTCCAAAGTGCAAGCGCCTATTCTGCCTATTTATATCTCTGCAAAGAATTCGAAGAATTTTTATTTACTCTCTATGATCAATCGTTCTTTGGCAACAGCCACATTGCCCCATGAAATGTTTAAAGCAAAAGGTAAGACCATTGATTTTACCATAGGAAAAGCGATCTCTTTTGAAGCCTATGATGCGGTAAGTATTTCATCTAAGGAAACTGTAAAGCTTTTACGAAAACATTTCTATAAAGTGGCAAAGAACCATAAACCTGTTTTTCAAACGCAAAATGAGATCTCTATTGCAGAAGAGAGGCGTGAACTGAAACAAGAATTAAAAAATGGTGCCTTGCTTGGTCAGACGACAGACGGTAAAAGTATTATTGTGTATGAATCTGCCATAGAGAACTGTATCATCAAAGAGATCGGAAGGCTGAGAGAAATCACGTTTAGACATGTAGGAGAAGGCTCTGGTAAAAAACGTGATATAGATGGCTATGATTTTTACTATAAACATCTCATTATCTGGGATGACGATGCCCTTGAAATTGCAGGGGCTTACCGTTTAGGGCTATGTCGTGAGATCATAGAAGATTTTGATCTTGACGGGCTTTATACCTCTACATTATTTACCTTTGATGAAAAATTTGAACCCTATTTGGAGAGAGGGATAGAACTTGGAAGAAGTTTTGTGCAGCCAAAGTATTGGAACAGCAGAGCCTTGGATTACCTCTGGCAGGGGATAGGCGCTTACGTAAAAAGTCGTCCAGACATTCAGTATCTTTTTGGTGCGGTAAGTTTGAGTGATTCTTTTAATCATAAGGCACAGGGCTTGATGATCTATTTTTACCGGAAGTATTTTTCTTCAGCAGAAAACCTGGCGACACATAAAGTACCTTATCGGGTCTCAAAATGGATAGAAGAACATTGTGAAAGCGTATTTACGGGAGGAGATTATAAAAGTGATATGCGTATACTGAAGGAAGAGTTAGGTTTTATGGGCTATGTGGTGCCTACACTCTTTAAACAGTATGGCGAGCTTTGCGAAAAGGGAGGGGTACACTTTTTAGATTTTGGCTATGACAAAGATTTCAACCATTGTATAGATGGCCTGATCGTGGCAGACCTTAGTCTTTTGACAGAGTCAAAGAAAAAACGGTACTTTTAATCATGGAAGGCAATGATAACAATATTGTAATCAAAATGTTTCCAAGTTACTTTATACTTCGCAAAATTCAAACCCAAGGTATAAGGAAACAAAACAATGACATTTAAAAAACTTGTAAGCACAGCTTTAGCTGTTTCAGTAGCATGTACCGCACTTAGTGCAGATGATATTAAAGGAAGAGGTGCTTCTTTTCCAGGACCTGTATATAAGGCATGGACAGCAGACTATTTTGCTGCAACAGGTAAAAAAGTAAATTATACACCAACAGGTTCTGGAGATGGGGTAAAATCTATCAAAAAAAGAATGGTCGATTTTGCCGGTTCAGATAAACCACTGAAGGCAGACAAGCTTAAAAAAGCAAAATTATTTATGTTCCCGTCTGTGGTTGGGTCTATTGTTCTTGCCTATAACCTTGAAGGGGTAAAAGATGGTGAACTTAAACTTTCACGTGCGGCAGTAGATGCGATCTTTAGCGGTAAAGCAAACTTTTGGGATGATGCGATTATCACGAAAGACAATGCAGGACTTAAACTCCCTCATGAACCTATTACAGTAGCTGTAAGAGCAGACAAGTCAGGGACAACTTTTAACTTTACCTACTTTTTAAATAAGATCAACCCAGAGTTTAAAGTAAGTAAAAAACCAAAATGGAAAGCAGCAAAAGTAGTTGCCGGTAAATCTAACTCAGGTGTCTCTGCAAATATCCAGCAGATCAAAAATGCCATCGGATACATTGAATACTCTTATAAGATCAAGTTAGGTCTTCCTGCTGCACAGATAGAGAACAAAGAGGGGAAATTTATCAATCCTACAGTAGCATCATTTCAGGATGCTGCAAAATATGCAACATGGACAGCGGAAAATGATTTTTATGCAGTGATCGGTGACCCTGTTGGTGCAACGTCTTATCCTATTGTGGCAGCAACATTTATCTTGTTGCCTGTAGAGAAAACAGAGATGAACAAAGAGGTAACAGCATTTATGGACTGGGCATACACCCATGGAGATAAAGCAGCTGCAGACCTTGGTTATGTACCACTTCCTTCAGAGACCAAAGATGCCATCAGAGCATATTGGGAAGCACACAAGATCAAATAGATCACTTTATTACAGGTGGGTCCTACCTGACCTGTAATAGAAATGTTATAAACTTTTACTACAATCCCCGACAATTAAATACTAAGGCAACACTACATGCGCGGTAATATTTTTAGGAATTTGTCTTTCCTCTCTGCAACACTTTCACTTTTTCTACTCATAGGGATCTTTGCTGTACTTTTTAGCTACGCCCAGCAGTCGATCCATGAATTTGGGTTTGACTTTCTGATGATAGAAGATTGGGAACCTGATGAAGATGATGAAGGGGGTATTTTTGGCGGCTATATCCCTATTATTGGTACCTTGCTTTCTACCCTTATTGCTATGACCATTGCTACCCCTTTGGCAATGGGTATTGCTATCTTTTTAACAGAAATAGTGCACGATAAGATCGTAAAACCTTTTTCTATTGCTATTGAACTTCTCGCGGCCATCCCAAGTATTATCTATGGTATGTGGGGACTTTTCTATTTTGCACCTATTGTGCAGTCAACAGTGGGAGGGAATGGGGTAGGTTTGCTTACAGCAGGAATTGTTTTGGCGATCATGGTCATTCCTTTTATGGCAGCCATTACACGTGACTCCATGAACACCACACCGGATGTCCTGAAAGAGTCAGCCTATGCTATGGGTGCGACAAAATTTGAAGTCATCAAAGATGTGGTGATGCCTTATTCAAAAGGTGGGATCATCGGTTCTATTATTTTGTCGCTTGGACGTGCTTTGGGGGAGACTATGGCGGTGGCTTTCCTGATCGGTTCAGTGATGTCCATCCCAAAAGGTATCACAGACCCGACAACGTCTATACCAGTATTGCTTGCCAACAACTTTGCAGAAGCACAGGATCTTGAGATCTCAAGTATGTATTACCTTGCCCTCATCCTTTTTGTGGTGAGTTTTGCCATTATTTCACTGGCTAAATTCTACTTTCTCGGAAGGAAAAAATAATGAACAGACTTTTACTCAATAAAGTGGTACTTGTCCTCTCTACCCTGTCCGCACTCATTGGTATAGGGTTTCTTTTTTGGATCCTGATCACACTGACGTACAAAGGCGTGGCAAGCATACAGCTTTCGACATTTACAAATGATCTTGTAGAAGGCGGCATACGAAATCTTTTGGTAGGGCAATTTACCATGGCGTTACTGGCAACATTTATTGCCGTACCTCTGGGTGTCCTTGCAGGAATTTATTTGCGTGAGTACGGGGAAGAAAGTAAAATGACCTCAGTGATCAGAAGCCTTTCTGATGTCATGACCTCTGCACCTTCTATTGTGATCGGTGTATTTGTATTTGCCCTGATGGTTGAACCTTTTGGTACATTTAACGGATGGGCAGGGGTGGTTGCTTTGGCGATCATGATGGTACCGATCATCATAGGGACCACAGACAATATGCTGGCTTTGGTTCCTAAAGAGTTGAGAGAAGCGGGTATCGCCCTTGGAGGAAGTAAAAAGCAAGTGATTATGCAAATTGTACTCAAAGCTGCCAAAGTAGGGGTAACTACGGGTATTTTGCTTTCTTTTGCACGTATTATTGGCGAAACGGCACCACTGCTTTTTACCTCGGCGAACAATCAGTTCTTCTCTATGGATCTCACAGATCAGTTCCCGTCATTGACAGTCAGTATTTATAACCTGGCAACCTATCCTGATGAAGCTAGCAGAGAACTTGCATGGGCAGCATCATTCATATTGACAGCGATCGTCCTCTTTATCAACCTGGTGGGCCGATATGTTACAAGACACAAAAAATAAGGAAAAACCGTATGGAAAAAGAAGATATACAAGCAGTAATGGAAGTAAAAGACCTTTCTTTTACATATCCTGAAGCACCTGGGCCTACGCTCAAGAAGAACAACCTCAGTATTTACAAAAACAAGATCACTGCACTGATCGGTCCAAGCGGATGTGGCAAGTCAACATTGCTTAGGGCGATGAATCGTATACATGACCTTTACCCAGGGTGTGAATATGGAGGGAGGATAGACCTTCTTAATCCTAAAACGGGTCAAATGGAGAACCTGCTTGATCTGAAAAAAGAGAATGAATTGATCGGATTGAGACAGCGTGTTGGTATGATATTTCAAAAACCAACACCTTTCCCGATGAGTATTTATGACAATGTTGCGTATGGCCTTAGACTCTCCGGACTAAAGAATAAATCCGAACTGGATGGCCGTGTTGAAAAAGCACTGAAAGATGCTGCGATATGGAAAGAGGCAAAAGACCGTCTCAAAGACTCTGCTCTAGGGCTCAGTGGCGGGCAGCAGCAACGCCTTTGTATTGCCCGTTCGGTAGCACTCAAACCGGAAGTATTGCTTTTTGATGAACCTACGTCTGCGCTTGATCCTATTTCAACCGCAGCCATTGAAGAGTTGATCACTGAGTTGAAAAAAGATATTACTGTGGCTATCGTGACACACAATATGCAGCAGGCAAGCCGGTTGAGTGACTACACGACATTTATGTATCTTGGAGACATTATAGAGTTTGACAAAACAGAGAAAATTTTTGTGAACCCTTCTGTAAAACTGACAGAAGAGTATATTACAGGTAGATTTGGATAAAGGACAAATATGTTAGATAAAAATGCAGAAAAATTAGTAGAAGTAAGAGCAAGAACAGTAGAGATATTGGATGATCTTACTATTTCCCAAAAATTAGCGTTACAGGCACTTGAAAAGTGTGACTCTAAAAGTTTTGAGCAGGTAAAAGTACCTTTGAAGACGATCAATAAAAAAGCAAATGATATTGATAACCTTATTTTAACGGTGTGTGCACTCTACAGTCCTGAAGCAAAAGACCTTAGAGAGATGATCGCTTTTTTAAAGATCACTTCTGCCTTACAGCGTATTGCGACGAATGAAAAGAACTATATGAAAAATATGGGTATCTGTAACCCTGACTCGAATGAAGAGGTCAAACGTGTGATCAAAGAGTCCCTTGCTATCAACCGTTGTACTATCAAGGCTTTGGAATATACGATAGAGATGATCACAGAAACAGAAGATAAAGACAGGATCAAAGACCTGGAAGCAAAGATCTCTGTGGAATACTCCAAGACAGATGATATTTATTCTATGATAGAAAAAGATCTTCTCCAATTGATGCATGAAGACCATCAGGTAAATGATGTCTATATCAATTTAATGAAATATATCAGAAAAAACCTGAAAATCATAGATCGTTTGGAAGATATTGCATCACGACTCATATTTGCACGTATAGGCGGCACACTGTAAATTAAATGTAAGGGTGTGCTATAATGCCCTTATGCAAAAAGAACAA
>DQVY01000007.1 GCA_015661535.1 Sulfurovum sp.
CAGACAAATACCCAAATTATCGTGCAAAACCTTATTTAAAAAAATTGCCCAAAGATTCATGGAAAACACCATTTCTTTATATCAAAAAAGGGGACGAGATTGAACTTATCTCTTTTGCAGCGGACAGAAAAGAGGGAGGGGAAGAGAGCAACAAGGACATCTTGTTCTCTCAATGCAACAACTAAGGGTTAAGATGCCTTATGCCCAAAGCTATGAGATGCAAAAAGGTTTTTCTCTTATAGAATTGCTGATCGTTATACTCATCATCTCTACGGTCTACTTTTTAGGCTTTGATGGCCTGGAGTGGGGGAAACAGAAACCCAAAGCATTAACACCGCTCACCCTTAAATCAGGCATTACTTCTTCTGAGATATTTACAGGTCAAGCTACCCTTTTATGTATCAATAAATGCCGTACCTGCTACCTTAGACCAAGTATCTCTGCTGCTTTTGAGGAGTACAGCGGCGCACTAGACCTGCGCAATGTCACAGCCTATACACTGGACAAGGAAGATGCCCTCATTCCCATTGAATATGAACGTTACCAAGACAAAAAGATCTGTCTCGTGATGCATTTTTACCCTAACGGGTCATCTACACAAATCATACTGCAAAAAGAAGACAAAAGCTATTTCCTCCCTGCTTATTTTGGAGAGGCACAGGCATTTGACTCCCCGGAAGAGGCAAAAGAGTATTGGCTGAGAAATACTACGGTCCTCTCTGACAGTGGAGACTTCTATTGATATATTTACATCAGAAACGCTTGCGTCCTGCCTTCACTATCATTGAGATATTGATCTCTGTCATTATCCTCTCTTTTGCAATTATCTTTGTGCTGAAAGTACATACAGACAACCAGGAGCAAATTGTATATATCTCTGAACGAAATACCCTCTCTCTGGAAGATTCTCTTTACCTGAGTCCCAACATTCTAAGGTACCATAAAGAGAGCAAAAGTGCCTACGCAGTGCTTGAGAAATTCTTTAAGATAAAAGAGCAGAAGAGCCGTGAGATCCTCAAGCAAAATGAGCGAGATATTTTTATTCCTGAAGAGATCACTATTCTTCCCCCGCAGGAGATCCAGGGAGGGCCTAAATCAACCGTCAATGAGATCATGCTCAAAGGGAAACATTCTGCTATCTACCATCGTTTTAAGCTAGATTCATTTTAAACCTTAAGCTCTCCTCTCTTTCAAAACACAAGCTAAACAAGTTATAATATAACCCTCAATTTACTGCAAGGACAGATATACCGATGCTTTTTAAGTACAAAGGGTTTAATAAAACAGGTAAAAAAGTCAAAGGTACTGTCACGGCCAGCTCCATAGAAGAAGCAGGACAAAAACTTCGCGTACAAGACATTTATTATGAGGGATTGACCCCTACCAAAGAATTTTCACTCGAAGCCTTTTCCAAACGGCAAATGCCCGGAGAACTGCTCAGTACTTTTTCCAAAGAACTCTCCTCCTACCTGAACTCAGGCATGACCATACTCACGGCGATGCGTTTGCTTGAGAACCAGCATGAAGGCGAAAAAAGATATGTCTCTTTTTTAAACTCCGTCAAAACCATGATTGATGAGGGGAAATCACTTTACAATGCCCTCAATGCCCAAAAAGTGTATGCACTGCCAGACTTTTTTCTGCAAAGTCTGAATGTTGCGGGACAGAGTGGTAAAATGGTAGAAGTACTCACCAATATGGGTACTTTTTTCTCTGCACAAAGCAAGGTCAAGAAACAGGTCAAAGGTGCCATGACCTACCCTGCCATTATTTTCACTATAGCCATCGCGATGACCTCTTTTCTCATTGCTTTTGTGGTACCTAAAATTACAGATATCTTTGAAGATACAGGGCAGGAACTTCCTCCCATCACACAATTTGTACTGGGACTGAGTGACTTTTTAATTGCACACTATATGGCTATGATCATAGGGATTTTCCTTCTCATACTCTTGTTTAAACTGGCCTATGCAAAACTCGCTGCCTTTCATACCTTTATTGATACCTTATGGTTAAAAATACCGGTCATAGGCACACTTATACAAAACCATGAACTCGGCAGGTTTTCCTACATACTCTCCCTCATGCTGGAGTCCGGGGTAGCCTATGCCCAAGCAGTGCAGCTTGCCAAAACAACTTTTGGGAACAGCGCCCTTCTCAATCTGTTTGAAAAAGCTTCCGTAAAAGTACTGGAAGGGAATAAGCTCTCCAATGCCCTGCAACTCTCAAAAGGTATCAAACTCAAGCGTAATTTTATGCAATCTTTAGCCCTTGGGGAAGAGTCCAGTGAAGTGG
>DQVY01000043.1 GCA_015661535.1 Sulfurovum sp.
AACTGTTGAGGGAGATATTGATCTGTTTTACACAAGGGTGAAATAAGGTATCGTAGCTGTGCTTTTTTAAAAAATATCCCGAAGTGGTCAGTATGCCTTTGAGTCCATGGCTATGTATGATGTCTAGATACTCATGCAAATTGGATTGTGTAAGCGGGTCTCCTACCACATGGCAGGCGATCTCTTTTGTATAATGTTTGGCTTGACGAATGATAGATTCAAAGAAATCCAGATCCATCTCTTTGTTCGGAAGTTCCTTTGTCGGACAAAAACTGCAAGAGAGTCCGCATACATTCGTAAGCTCTATGTAAATACGGTAAAACTTCATTCGAGTATTATTTCATACAATTTGAAAGATCATAAATATTTTTTGAACGCTTTACACAGGCTATACGAGACTCCAAATCAATGATCTCATCTTCTATCTTGTCCAGTAACTCATTTTTCCTTTTTTCCGACCAAAGCACAATATACTCTTTTTCATCATCTCCCATTTTAGACTTCATACTGCTAAAACTTTCACTGCACCTATTGGCTTCAAAAGGATTTTCGACAACTTGTAAACATTCACGCATCTTTTTCATTGCATCCAGGAGTTTCGGTAAAAGTACTTTTTGTTTTTCAAAAATGTCTCGACTGATACGATCAATGAACTTTTTTCGTTTTGGATCTTCAAAGTCACTCACCTTGGTACTTTGGTTATGTTCTTCAGGATCAGAAACGATATCATTGATCACTTTACAAAAGTCTTCAGACTTTAATTTATTTTTTGTTTTAATATTATCTCTAAAAAGACCAAACTGATGTATGGGATAATCTGGTAATGTACACGCTTCAGAACCATTACTGTCAAAGTTTACTTTGATCGCCTCTTTTACATAAGAGAGATCATAGACATGTGATTCCAATTTTAAAACGACCCCTTTGTAGATACATTTTTTTACACCTGTTGTTTCCCACACGTCACAAATGATACCGGCAACAATTTCCGTACCTTTTTTTGTCAAATGGTTTGTTTGCATACGCTGTATATCTTTTTTTACAGAGCTTTTTTTACGTTCTAAAAGTTGTTCATTTTTATAATCTACTGTAATGATGGCATCTTTGGTCTCTTTTTTAAATCTTTTGATCACTTCCCGGTAAGGTAAGGCACCACTTGTTTCTACAATACCATTGAGCTCTTCTGTTTTTACCTCTCCCCACTCTTTGAAGTGAAGTATGGCTTTCCCCTGGAGATTTAAATTGGTATCAGGTGTAAGTTGTGTGCCCCCTCTGATCTGGTAGATAACTGTACCTGATTCTATCCCGAAGGGTGTGGGTTTTTGCTCTGCCAGAAGAAAAGTAACACTTCCTAAACATAGACATAATAAACTTGTTTTTAGTTTTCTAACTGTTATCATAAATTTCCTTGATACTCACGCTAAATGATATAATGATTATAGCATAGAAGTCAAAAACTATATGCTATGCCTTTATCTGGCGTATTTTAAATATCTTGATTGTATCCATTAGAACTGTTTTATGCCTCTGGCCACAGCCTCTTCAAACTGTGAAAATGCCTGGTTCATAGCAGAAACTATACTCTCAGCATCACGTTTTGTAACTACCCTTGTACTAAAGAGTCTTGCTACTCTTCGTTTGCTTACTATATTTTCCAATCGCCAGGAAGCATCAAGGTAGACGATATTGCCTTGGGCTATAAAACGCGTGACCTGCACAGAGACTTTTATATCTGGCTGATTATTCATACCCCATGGATAGGCATACACGTTAGGCTGGTTAAATTTCTTTTGTAAAAAGCCTATGAGCCTTTGTGTCAGACCGGCATCCAGATCTTCCCCCCAGGAGGCATTTCCCAATAAAGTGATCTTATTGTTAGACTCTGCTACAGCAAGGTCTCTTTTATACAAATACCCCGGTACCGTTACCTGTTCTACGCCTATGACTTTATACTTGCCTTTATATGTAGTTGCAGGGTTTGAAGCAACAGAAAGTATATAATAGTTACTTGAACTGGAAATACATCCCTGTAGTCCAAGCAGTGTACCCAATATAAAAAATGTTTTAAGAATATGCATTAATTGTCTCCAAATATAAGTGAATTAGGTTTACGGTTTAACATACGCAAGAAGATACTCATCTCTTGCGAAGTCTTCGTCAAGATCTCTAACGTTTGTGCTAACTGGTTTTTAACAAGTGAATTACTGTCATACCCTTTTACAACTTTTGACGTCTCTTTTAAGGTTTTGGTCATCTGTTTCAGTGCTTTGTTAAGTTCATCTGGCATCACTTCAAAAGATTTTTTACTGGTAAGTTTATTAATATTGTTAACAGTCGTTTTTAGATCTACCAATAGAGCATCTGCATTTTGAATGGGTTTTTCACTCTCCAGTATCACGTTGTTCAGGTTATCTACCAAGGTATCTAAAGGCAGGTTGTTAATGGTATCCAGTATCTGCCCTACACTGCTCATTATGTCTGTCGAACTCTCTTTTGCCATTGGTATTTGTGCATATTTATAATTCTTGTTAATACTCTGGTTTCCATCTTCTTTATGTTTAAAGGTCAGATCTACAAAAAGCATACCTGTGATAGGGTCAAGTGCTGTTATTTTTGCACGTAAGCCTGCCTCTACAGCCTCATAAAAATTAACAAGACCGTTATCTGCAGTAGTATTGTCCTCATGGCTGTCTTTAAAGACCGAAGTGTCTATCTGCACAATGACCTTACCTAACATTTTATGTGATCTTTTACTGTATGAAAGACTGATCGCCTCTACCCTTCCAATATCAAAACCGTCAAAACGTACAGGGGCCTTGACCCGGAGGTTTGCAATACTGCTTTCTGTTAATAAAGTAAATTTTTCAAGATTACGGGAGATAGCCCCAATGGTTGTACTTTCTGCTTTTGTTTTACTTTCATACAGAGGGAAAACATGGTTATCTAAAAGATCATCATTTTTCTTTCTCCCTGTAGAGGAGAACATGATCCCTCCTTGCAGCATGAAATGTAATGGGGCTATGTGTACATCAAGATTTCCTTTGGAAAAATCGACATTCACCATATTTTTACTCCAAAACTTAGAACTTTTATGAACATAATCTACATAGGCCTTGTCTATAAATATAATAATCTCTATATTCCTATCATTTAAACTTAAATACACATACTCTACCTGTCCCACTTTTATATTTTTATAATATACGGGCATACCAATCGATACATTTTCTGCACTATCGGAAATAAGACGGAAATATTCCCCTTCCATAGTGTCTCGAAAAGGCTGTGACAGACCTAAAAAGGTATCCATCTCCTTTTTGCCACCTGCCTTAGAATATACATTGATATAGGTTCCAGATAGTAAGGTATCTAATCCACTCACACCTGTTATGCCAACTTCTGGTTTTACGATCCAAAATTTTGCATGTTCTGTCATGTAAGGTTTCGCTTTTTTTGTATTCATCCGAACAACAACAGTTACACCTTCTGTCTCTTTGTCAACATAAATGTTAGTCACTTTTCCTACAGGTACATTACGAAACTTCACCACACTCTGTCCTGCGATCAAACCTTCGTTTTGAGGAAAAAGGATCTTAATCTCAGGCCCGCGTTCTGCAAAGTGCTGATAAGCCAGCCATCCGGCAATAATCAACGCTATAAATGGGACGATCCAAATAGAGGTAAAAAGGTTAAACTTGCTGGATTCTCTGATCTCTGGTACGTTTTCTGACATTTATCTGTTTTCCTTAATTAATGTTTTCATTATAGCACCGTAAATATAGCAAAGCTATTTTTACTGCGTTGACACTTGGTCCTCTTCAGCAGAGTGCTCACGCAACTGGTTGCTATCATTATCTATTTTCCTTAATTAATGTTTCATCAAAAGCATGGGCGGCCAATAATGTAAAAAAGACAGAAATGGCAAAAGCTGTTGCTGCGGTTCCTGCTAATATCTCTACACTGCTTAAGTGTATCAGTGCCACAAGTATGGCAACCACAAATACATCTATCATAGACCAAGGTCCGATCACTTCGGTCAAATAGTAGAGTTTATGCTTGTCTACCTTTTTATCTTTCCCTAAAGGGTATTTTACACTAATTAACAGATAAATCAAGATAAGGAATTTCATGACTGGGATCATAATGGAAGCAAAGAAAATAATAGCTGCTACAGGGTAAGACTTCAACTCCCACAGCAACATCACTCCCCCAAGGATCGTACTTGCTTCTTTTGTTCCAAAGGCAGACGTCACAAGCATAGGATAGAGGTTTGCAGGAATGTACGCAATAATAGCCGTAATAAGAAAAGCCCAAGACTTTTCAGTACTGAAATTTTGGTGATGGTAGATGGCAGATCCGCAGCGGCGACAGGAGTTTTTTTTACCTTTGTCTATATTGACCGCATCACACACAGGGCATCGTATGAGTTTCTCTTCATCCACTTCGATCATTTTGTCTCTCCCTCTAAAAGAAGTTTTTTTCTCAGTATCCATATTTCAGAGAGATGAATACTTTTTGTAATATA
>DQVY01000174.1 GCA_015661535.1 Sulfurovum sp.
AATAAAATAGGGGTACAGGCAGACTCTAAAGTGTTTACGGTCGATCTTCTTAAAGGTTTGGGTGAAACATCGTATTATCTAAAAACCAGATTTGCTCATGTTCGCGGAGAAGGGAACTTTGTACCCGATGCGGGACTTAGTAAATTAGACCCTTCGTATGATGAGATCCGTATTGAGATCAATTATTTGTTTTAGGCTCAGGGCATGAAAAATATTTTTTTACTTTTTGTTTTTGCTGTTATGTCACTGCATGCAGGCAAGATCCGTATTGCTTGTGCTGCGAATGTAAGTTATGCCATAGCCCCTTTGGTAGAAGCATTTAAATTGGAGCATCCTGAAACAAATATTGAGCTTATCTTGGGAAGTTCAGGAAAACTTACCGCCCAGATCAAACATGGCGCACCTTACGACCTCTTCCTCTCTGCCAATATGAGATACCCACAGGCATTGTATGAGGCTGATATGTCTCTAGACAAACCCAGACTTTATGCACAGGGTGCACTGGCTTTGTTGTCCGTGAAAGCACGACAGAACTGGCATGCATTGACTGTGTTGCAATCACCCAAAATTAAAAAAATAGCTATAGCCAACCCAAAGACTGCACCTTATGGGATTGCTACGGTAGAGGCTTTAAAGAATGCAGGAGTGTATGAAACACTCAAAGACAAATTTGTGTATGGAGAATCTATTTCCCAGACTATTATTTATGCGACTACAGCAGCAGACATAGGGATCGTTGCAAAGTCATCACTTTATGCACCACAAATGTTGAAATATAAACAAGGCATACATTGGTCAGATGTAGATGAGCGTCTCTATGCTCCTATAGATCAGGGGATGATCATGCTGAAGCAGGCTGAAGCTAATGCTGAGGTGAAGGCTTTTTATGACTTTATGTTGAGTGCAAAAGCAAAAGAGATCTTAAGATCATTCGGATACAAAGTATGATGATAGATCTTGCCCCGTTCTTACTCTCTTTTAAACTGGCAGGGTTAACCACGGTTATTTTATTTGTACTTGCTTTGCCGTTGTCCTGGTACCTGTCTCAAACGCAGTCAAGAGCAAAGCCTGTATTAGAGGCATTGACTGCACTTCCCATTGTATTGCCTCCTTCTGTGATCGGTTTTTATATTTTGATCGTGCTTTCTCCCAATTCTGCACTGGGAGGATTTTTTGAAGATCTTTTTGGTGTGAAGCTGGTGTTTTCTTTTACTGGCTTGGTAGTGGCTTCCTGTTTTTACTCTCTGCCTTTTATGGTACAGCCTTTGCAGAGTGGTTTTGAAAGTTTGAACAAACATATGTTGGAAGCCTCTTATTTGGCAGGGAAGTCTACCTTGCAGACACTCTGGCATGTGGCACTGCCAAATATGAAGCCCGCACTTCTTACCGCACTCATCATCACTTTTGCCCATACGGTAGGTGAGTTTGGTGTAGTACTCATGGTGGGGGGAAGCATACCCGGAGAAACAAAAGTGGCTTCTGTTGCCATTTATGAAATGGTTGAAGTGATGGCTTATGGGCAAGCACATATTTACTCTGCAATTATGGTACTGATGTCTTTTGTGGTCTTGCTTTGCGTCTATATCTTTAACCATAAACAAAAAAAGATAGGCATACTCTAATGATACTCTTAGATATACATAAGGTCTTGCACGGTAGTCAGGGTGCGCTGCATTTGGATGTGCAGTTGGAAATCCAAAAAGGTGAATTTGTTGTCATTATGGGTGAGAGTGGTGCGGGAAAAACAACACTGCTTCGGGTTTTGGCTGGTTTGGAAAAAGCAGAAGGAAAGATAGAAGTTGAGGGTGTGCATTGGTTGAGTGAAAACAAGATGCTTGCTTGCCAAAAGAGAAACATTGGTTTTGTATTTCAAGACTATGCTTTGTTTGAACATATGACCGTAGAGCAAAATTTATTGTTTGTAAAAGAGGATAAAAATTTAGCAGAGCGTTTACTTGAGCTTACAGAACTTAGCGCACTTGCCAAACGCAATGTAAAAAGCCTGAGCGGGGGACAAAAGCAAAGGGTAAGCCTTTGCCGTGCCATGATGCACAAACCCAAACTGCTGCTTATGGATGAACCACTTTCCTCACTGGATGAAAAGATGAGATCAAAATTGCAAGCAGAGATAGCAAAACTGCATAGACTCTTTGGTACCACTACCATTATGGTAAGTCATGATGCAGATGCAAGTTATGCTTTGGCAGACAGGATCGTTGTGCTTGATCAGGGAAAAGTCATCAAAGACGGTACAAAAGATGAGGTCTTGAAAAAAGAACAAAAAATGGTCTATAGCCTCTATATTTAAAAGAATAAGAGTAAAATACACCCAAGTTTAAGCAAAGGAAAAATAATGGAAACCATACCCAATTGTCCAAAATGTGAAAGTACCTATACCTATGAAGACGGCAATCTTTATGTCTGTCCTGAATGTGCACATGAGTGGAGTAAAGATGCTGTAGAAAAAGAGGAAGCAGGGCTTGTAGTGAAAGATGCCAATGGCAATGTTTTAGTAGATGGTGACAGTGTAACGGTCATTAAAGACCTTAAAGTCAAAGGCAGCAGTGATGGCATCAAAGTAGGTACCAAGATCAAAAGTATTCGTCTTGTTGAAGGCAGTGACGGACACAACATTGACTGTAAAGTTCCTGGTGTTGGTGCCATAAAACTTAAACAGATCTTTGTTAAAAAAGCATAAGTGTCTTATTGCTTCAAAAGTATTTCAATATCTTTTGCAATCTCTTTAGGGGTTGTAGAGGAACCATAACGTTCCACAACCTTACCCTTTTTATCTACAAGAAATTTGGTGAAGTTCCACTTAATGCTCTGCGTCCCTAAGATCCCAGGTGCCTCTTTTTTTAGAAATGCATAGAGAGGATGGGTATGATCACCATTGACCTCTATTTTCTCAAAAAGAGGAAAGGTGACAGCAAAATTGACTTTACAAAAATTTTGTATCTCTTCTGAACTACCGGGTTCCTGTTCTCCAAATTGGTTACAGGGAAAAGCGAGTACTTCAAATCCTTGTGTTTTGTAGCTTTGGTAGAGTTTTTCCAAGCCTTCATACTGAGGTGTAAAGCCACATTTGCTTGCTACATTGACTATGAGCAGCACTTTGTCTTTATAGGCTGACATAGAAATGTTTTCACCTTGTATATTTTTTGCTTTGAAATCGTAAAAATGTTTTTGCATGGTATCTCCTGCGTTGAGTGTGAGAGTATGAAGGATAAAGCTAAGTAAGAGTGAATAAAAGAATTTGTACATTGTCCTGTCCTTATCTATTAATGCTACAATGATAGCCTTAAAGATGTATTAAAGGTAAAAATAATATGAGCGAAACAACATTTATAAAAGGGAAAGATGCCTCTCTTGAAGAGACTATCACCTCTATCTATCAAAAACTTGAG
>DQVY01000251.1 GCA_015661535.1 Sulfurovum sp.
ATGTTCATAGAAAAATTTGTAGAAAACCCTAGACACATTGAAGTACAGATCATTGCAGACAGTTTTGGTAACGTGGTACACTTGGGTGAAAGAGACTGTTCTATTCAAAGACGTCACCAAAAAGTCATAGAGATCTCTCCTTCTCCTCTGTTAAGCCCTGCTGTGCGTAAAGAAGTCTATCGTATCTCTACCAAAGCAGTCTACCGTTTAGGCTATGAGAGTGTAGGGACCATGGAGTTTTTGGTAGATGCTGATGACAACATTTACTTTATTGAAATGAACACAAGAGTACAGGTAGAGCATCCTGTATCGGAAATCGTTTCAGGTGTTGACATCATCCAACGTATGATCCAGCTTGCAGAAGGGGACAAACTGCACTTCCTTCAAGAAGAGATCAGCTTTAGAGGCTACGCGATTGAGTTTAGGATCAATGCAGAAGACCCAAATAACAACTTCATGCCATCGTTTGGTACCGTAGGGGAATACCTCACTCCGGGAGGACCAGGTGTACGTTTGGACACGAGTATCTACAGCGGCTATACTATTCCTCCAAACTATGACTCTATGGTAGGGAAACTGATCGTATGGGCTTTGGACTGGGAAGGTGTGGTTAAAAAAGCAAGACGTGCTTTAGATGAGTATATGATCGAAGGTATCACTACCAACATCTCCCTGCATAAAGATATTGTGAATGATGAAGACTTCATCGCAGGGAAATTCGATACTTCGTTCCTTGATGAACGTGTAGACCAGTTTGCTTTACTTCATGCATTGGCACCCGCAGGCAAAGAGACAAAAGGAGTAAAATCTTTCTTCTCCAAACTGATGCAAAAAGGTTTGGTCTCTGAGAAGGGTGACTTTATATAGTCTTCTCTGTTTCCCACTTCTTTCTTCTCCCTTTTCCCTTCCGGGGAAGGAGAAGATCATTTTACCCTTTGTAGTCTTCCAGCAAATAACATAAACAATCTTGTAATACTATATTTTTATCCATGGTGATCATTGCGGGCATGAGAGCTTTTTTAAGAGAGATACTTCCATTTTTGTTTTGAATGATCTCATCTGTGATATCTTCACCATCCGGGGAAGTCACTAAAAAGGGTTTGGGTACTTTTGTGTGGGCAAATACTTCGTTTTTCTCCAGCAGTGTAAAATTATGATGATCAAAGTTTTTCACTACAGTGAGGTCCATGTCCGCACTGCTGTTGCCTTCATCCTCAAAACAAAAAGTGACATCTCTGTTTATTTTAATTGTAGCAGAGTTTGTAACAAGTTGCAGATCATGTGCAGGAACAGGTTTTGTCGGGAAATGATCCATATGTAGTAGATCATCCAAGAGTGAAAATGCTTTTTCTTTTGCCGGTTTATTGCCTGGTGTTGAACATTCAAGTGTGACAGCAGGGCAAAGTTCATCAAACGCCATAGTTGACACACCTTTAGGGGACGTAAATACCATGGCAATATGATTAAAGAGTGTACAAAGGTATTTATTGTCTTCATTCACTACCGAGATGCAGCCATAATGAGGGTTTTGACCCGTGTTGTTATGCAGGTCAACAGAGGCAAAAAGGCTATCTTTGCTGATAGTATCCATCACTTCTTGAATAAGTTTTGCTGTATCTGTGTCTGGGTTTTCTGTACCCGGCCATGCACGGTTAAAATCAATCTGTCCATCCAAAGCTCTTAATCCCAACTCGGCAGCATCTACGTTTCCTACAAAGAGCCAGAGGTCTCTGGGCAGTTTATACCCATTGCTTGTTTTATACTTTTTTAGTATCTCCTGCATGATTTCTAAGCCGCTGAATTCATTACCATGAAGCAAGATTGATACAAACAGTGCAGGGGATTTAGCACCTTTTATATGTACAAGTGTGGGGGTGTCAAACACTTTTTTAAGATCATGGTGAGAAACAGTTAAAAATGCATCGGGTAATTCGTTCAGTATGGTTAACGCATCCATCTATAGACTCCATTTATTCACGGGAATATTTTCTTCAGAATTTTTCATATAATCCTCCATAAGTTTAGGTATGCTGCTATATTTTTTAAAGTGATCAAGCTGCCAGGAAGCACCGTTTTGTCCACTGTTGGTTCTCTCTTTAATGATGTTCAGATACTTGTCTGCATCCTCTATACCAAAAGTGTCTAATCCTATTTTAGTCAGTGCAAGTCCATCGTTCAGTATCCACTCTTTTAAAGAGACTTTCTTAGTATCTTTAGGTTCATGAAACTCAGTATCTAAGCCTGTTTTTGCTACAGCATAAAAATCATCTTTTAACGTTTCAAAGGGTATTTTTCTCAGGTCTATTTTAGA
>DQVY01000181.1 GCA_015661535.1 Sulfurovum sp.
AAATTGATGATTTTATTGATAAATATAACTGATTTTACTATTAGAATATTACATCATCACTGCATATCTGTCACAATTAGTTACAATATAAACACTTCTTGACTTAGATTAAGTATTTTACTTGGAAAATATCTTATACTATTCATTAGGTATTGTAATTTTTACAATACATATTTTATATAAGGGAGTATGCATGCAATCAAACGCAGCATTGGAATATGATTATTCATTGGCAAAAAAGTTTACTTTTCTAACTATTTTGTTTGGATTTTTAGGTATGTTAGTCGGTACGTTAATCGCCGCACAAATGGCATTTCCTGAATTAAACTACTTACTCGGAGAGTATGGTACATTTTCAAGATTAAGACCTATACATACAAATACAGTAGTATTTGGATTTACGGTTTCTGGAATTTTCGCTACCTGGTTCTACTTGGGACAAAGGGTACTTAAAGTATCTATAGCAGAATCAAAGTTTTTGATGGTTGTAGGTAATATTCAGTTTTGGCTTTACTTTATAGGTGCATTAGCAGCAACAGTTTCTTTACTTTTTGGTGTGTCTGCTTCTAAAGAGTATGCGCAGTACGAATGGCCATTTGACTTGGTTGTTGTTGTCGTTTGGGTACTTTGGGGTGTAGGTATGATGGGTCTTATAGGGATCAGAAGAGAAAAAGCACTGTACATCTCTGTATGGTACTACCTGGCATGTTTCTTAGGTATTGCTATGCTTTACCTGTTTAACAACATGGCTATTCCTACGTATTTTGCTACAGAAGGTCTTGGTAACATTTTACACTCAGTCTCTTTTTACTCAGGAACAAATGATGCTTTAGTACAATGGTGGTATGGACACAATGCGGTTGCATTTGGATTTACTGTGCCAATTGTCGGTATGATCTACTACTTCCTACCAAAAGAGTCAGGTCAAGCAATTTATTCATATAAATTGTCTCTTCTTTCTTTCTGGGGATTGATGTTCGTATATCTTTGGGCCGGTTCACACCACCTTTTATGGTCGACAGTTCCAGATTGGATGCAAACAATGGGTTCTGCTTTCTCTGTAGTACTTATCTTGCCATCATGGGGTTCAGCGATCAACATGCTTCTTACAATGAAGGGTGAATGGAATCAGTTAACTGAAAACCCATTGATCAAATTTATGGTACTTGCATCAACATTCTATATGTTGTCAACAATTGAAGGACCTATTCAGGCGATCAGATCGGTCAATGCGATTGCGCACTTTACAGACTGGATTCCGGGGCATGTACATGATGGTGTACTTGGTTGGGTTGTATTTATGATCATGGCAGCTATTTTCCATATGGCGCCGCGTATGTTTAAAAGAGAAATTTACTCTAAAAAACTTATGGAAGCACAATTCTGGCTTCAAACAACAGCTGTTGTGCTGTACTTCACCTCTATGTGGATCGCAGGTATTACGCAAGGTATGATGTGGAGAGCAGTAGATGAGTATGGTAACTTGATGTATTCATTCATCGATACCGTAACTGTATTACACCCATACTATACGATCAGAGCACTTTCAGGTGTAATGTACCTAACAGGGTTCATTATGTTTGCTTACAATATTTATAAAACTATGACTTCAGGTAGAGAACTTACCGAAGAGCCACAGTTTAGAACGCCTATGGCTTAAGGGAGGTAGAGTATTATGTTTCATTGGTTAGAAAAAAGTCCATTCTTTTTCGCTGCGGCGGTATCGATTGTTATCTCTTTTGCGGGACTTATAGAAATAGTCCCTAACTTTGCCAAAGCGGGAAAACCACTGGTGGATTTAAAGCCACGTACAGTGCTTGAACTTGCAGGTAAAAATGTGTACATGAAAGACAACTGTATGTCATGTCACTCACAAATGATCCGTCCTTTCAAATCTGAGACGGACCGTTATGGTGATTATTCACTTTCTGGTGAGTATGCTTATGACAGACCATTCCTTTGGGGTTCTAAAAGAACAGGTCCAGACTTACACCGTATTGGTAACTACAGAACAACGGACTGGCATGAAAACCATATGTTAGATCCTAAAGCAATTGTGCCTGGTTCTATTATGCCGGCGTATAAACATCAGTTTACAAATGTAGCTGACATTGAGACAGCATATGCGGAAGCAGTCACGGTTAAAAATGCCTTCCATACACCGTATGGGCCTGAATTTAAAAGAACCAGAGCAGCTTGGGAAGCACACAAACCAAAAGTACT
>DQVY01000144.1 GCA_015661535.1 Sulfurovum sp.
GTGGTGGTGGTCATTCCTATGCTGTTTATGGGAAGTCTTATTATGGAGTCCTTTTTTGGTATTCCAGGGCTTGGCTCTTACACAATAGATGCCATCAATGCACAAGACTTTGCCATTGTCAAAGCGATGGTCTTTTTGGGTTCTGTGCTTTACATCGTTGGGCTCATCTTGACAGATATCTCTTATACACTCTTTGACCCGAGGGTAAAGTTATGATGTTTACCTTACTCTGGACCGACATTATGGTATGGCTGCTTGTGGCAGCCTTCGTAGCGTGGGGATGGGTGATCTCCCGTTCACCGCAGGTTAAAAAACAGTGGAGAGATATTTTCCGTTCAAGCATCGCTATGGCATCTGCGGTCATTTTGTTTTTCTACCTCTTTTTTACCCTTTTAGACTCGATTCATTTACGCCTTGCAAAAGAGAGTTCAGATCAACAAACGACACAGTATGGCAAAATGGTCTCTTTACTTGACTTGATGTTCGAAGAGAACATCAAACATGCAGAACGTACCTATTCAGCGCCTTTTGCAACCCACGAGTATGCCCAAAGCATTGTGGTGGAAAATGGTGTGACCAAACAGGTCTATCTGCCTCTTAAACATGTTTCAAAAGAGGGTGATCTTTGGAAACACTCTTTGTTTGCCTTGGGTGTAGGCTTACTACTTAGTCTGGCACTCATCTTGGTGCATATTTTTTGGAGAAACAGAGAAAATTTTAAAGAGGCTTGTTACAATGTGTTCAAAGGCAAAACCCTTTTGCCATGGCGCACAGCTTATGTTACTTTTGCAGTATTATTCATGAGCTTTGTCTGGCTCTATATGTTGTCTGACATGTACCATGTTTTAGGCACAGACAAGGTGGGTGGAGATGTGCTTTACCAAAGTTTTAAAAGCATCCGTACGGGAGTACTTATAGGCATACTCACTACGCTTATTATGTTGCCTGTTTCCATCATACTCGGTGTTTCTGCGGGCTATTTTGGCGGTTGGATAGACGATGTCATCCAGTACCTCTACACCACACTCTCTTCCATCCCCGGGGTACTTCTCATCGCAGCAGGGGTACTCTCCATGCAAGTGATGATGGACAACAACCCTACATGGTTTGAAAGTACTTTGGAGCGTTCAGACTTACGGTTACTTTTCCTCATCATCATTCTCGGGGTGACTTCATGGACGGGACTGTGTCGTTTGCTTCGTGCAGAAACGCTCAAAATATCTCAAATAGAGTTCGTCACCGCTGCCAAAGCCTTCGGTGTAGGAAAATGGACCATCATCAGACGACACATAGTCCCCAACCTCATGCACATCATTCTCATCTCCGTTGTCTTAGACTTTTCAGGCTTAGTATTGGCAGAAGCAGTCCTCTCTTACGTAGGTGTAGGTGTAGACCCCACTATGCACTCCTGGGGAAACATGATAAACCAGGCAAGACTAGAAATGGCAAGAGAACCCATGGTCTGGTGGTCACTCTTCTCTGCCTTTGTCTTTATGTTCATTTTGGTGCTGGCAGCGAATCTGCTTTCTGACAGAATTCAGAAGGTGTTGGATCCGAGGAATAAAATATGAGTCCTATTTTAAGTATTAATCAATTGTCTGTGTCTGTTGGTCAAGAAAAATTATTGAAAGATATTGATTTTTCCATTCAAAAAGGGGAGATCTTTGCATTGGTAGGGGAGTCTGGTTCGGGGAAATCATTGACCTCTTTGGCAATCATGCGTTTGCTTCCTGAAGTGATCGCTGTGACTTCTGGTGATATAGTGTTGGAGGAAAGATCACTTTTTGCTTTACCTGAGTATGAGATGCAAAAGATACGTGGCAGGAAGATAGCGATGATCTTTCAGGAGCCTATGTCGGCATTGAATCCTGTGATGACGGTGGGGGAGCAGGTGGCTGAAGTACTCCGTATTCATTTGGGATTGAAAAATGATGCAGTGAAACAAAAAGTGATCGCCTTGTTTAAAGAAGTAGCACTCAAAGACCCTGAACAGCGTTACACTTGGTACCCGCACCAACTTTCCGGCGGGCAGAAACAGCGTGTGATGATCGCCATGGCCTTGGCCTGTGAGCCTGAGCTTCTCATTGCAGATGAACCCACAACGGCTTTGGATGTGACCATCCAGGCGCAAGTCTTAACACTGCTGAAAAAGATACGTGACACACGCGGGCTTTCCATTTTGTTCATTACCCATGACATGGCAGTGGTCTCTGAAATGGCAGACCGAGTGGCAGTGATGAAAGAGGGTGAGATCTTGGAAAATGCAGCGTGTCAGACATTTTTTACAAACCCTCAACATCCCTATTCCCAGCAACTGTTAGCAGATGCACGAAGAAAAAAAGAGGAAAGAGACAATGGGAAGATCGCTTCTTCTGTCTTGGAAGTGAAGGACCTCAAAGTCTATTTCCCCATTAAAAAAGGCTTCTTTCAGCGTACAGTGGGTGTTGTAAAAGCGGTTGACAATGTTAGTTTTACCATACAAAAAGGGAAAACCTTAGCCCTGGTAGGTGAGTCAGGTTCGGGTAAAAGTACCATTGGCAAAGCCATACTGTCACTTTTAGAGATTACAGAAGGGACAGTCTCTTTTGAAGGGGAAAACCTTACAGCTTTGGAACCCTCTGCTTTAAAAGCATACAGACGTAAAATACAGGTGGTTTTTCAAGACCCTTACGCCGCACTGAACCCGCGTATGACCATAGAAAACATTATACGTGAAGGGATGAGTGCTTTGGGTGTGGGTCCAAAAAGCAGAGAAGCACAAAACAACTATATAGAAAGTCTTTTGGTCAAAGTGGGGTTGGAAGCAGCACATACTCAGCGTTACCCCCATGAATTTTCAGGAGGGCAGAGACAGCGTATCGGCATTGCCCGTGCTTTGGCAGTAGAACCGAAACTCATTATTTGTGATGAACCTACTTCAGCTTTAGATGTCACCGTCCGTGCAGAAGTACTGACACTGTTAAGAACACTGCAGGAAGAGAATGGACTTTCGTACCTCTTTATTACACATGACCTTTCCATCATTGCAGCGGTGGCAGATGAGGTAGCGGTGATGAAAGAGGGGAAGATCGTTGAACTTGGCAGTGTAGAAGAAGTGATGGATCATCCGCAGCACCCTTACACGCAACGTTTGCTTTTGGCAGCACCTAAGTTAGCTCAATAGCTATATTTGGCTATAATGCAAAAAATAACACAAGAAAAAAGGAATAATCTATGCCATTATTAGATAGTTTTACAGTAGACCATACAAAGATGATAGCTCCCGCAGTGAGAGTTGCCAAAAAAATGAGTACACCAAGCGGTGATGACATTACCGTATTTGATTTACGTTTTTGTGTACCCAATAAAGAGATGCTTTCAGAGAGAGGCATTCATACTTTAGAGCATCTGTTCGCAGGATTTATGAGAGACCATCTCAATTCAAAAGATGTAGAGATCATTGATATTTCTCCTATGGGATGCCGTACAGGTTTTTACATGTCTTTGCTTGGAGATCCTAAAGAGAAAAAAGTAGCCAAAGCATGGAAAAAGTCTATGGAAGATGTATTGGGTGTAAAGAGTGAAAATGATATTCCTGAACTTAATCTTTACCAATGCGGTACCTGTGAAATGCATTCACTCGATGAAGCGCAGGAGATAGCACAGACAGTGGTAGACAGAGGTATAGGTAAAATGAGTAATAAAAAGTTAAAAATGAGTAAAAAACAACTCAAAAATGCCAATAAATAAAAAAGAACCCAGTCAAAAAAAAGACTTGGTCCTTTGTGAAGACGGGAGTTATACTCTCTTCTCACATGACTTTGATGAACCGTATCACTCTACAAAAGATGGTGCTTTACATGAAAGTTTGGAAAAACACGTCAAACCCTCTTTATCTCTCAAGTCTCACAAAGACCAATTAACGATTTTAGATATCTGTTTTGGTTTGGGGTACAATACTTTTGCCACACTCTACTACATCAAAAAACATAAGCTAACAACAAAAATACACATACTCTCTCCAGAGTTTGATGAAGCACTGCTTCATTCATTGTCATCATTTAATTTTCCTTCGGAATTTGACAGCATTCAACACATTATTAAGGAAGTATCTCAAAACTTATATTATGAAGATGCACAGTTTAAAATAGAAATATTGTTAGGAGATGCAAGGCAGAGTATCCCTAAGATAAAAGAGAAGATAGACATTGTCTACCAAGATGCCTTTTCCCCTGCACACAACCCACTATTATGGACGAAAGAGTGGTTTTCAGATGTGAGAGCACTTTGTAAAGAAGATGCTATACTGACAACGTACTCTTCTGCCGCAGCCATTCGACTAGGTTTATATGAAAATGGGTTTTACATTTTTATACACAGAGCGGAACTCATGCGTTACTCAACAGTGGCTTCGTTAGAAATATTAGAAGGGTTTGAATACATAGATATGGAGTTGAAAAAAGTGAGAAATCCTACGGCTAAAAGTATGAAAGATGTGGATTATCTGTAGGTTGGGATGTCCTCCTTACGTCACAGCACATCCCGACCTACAGTATTACGCTGCTGAGTCTGCTGAAGTGGCTGTTCTCTGTCCTAGCTCATTGTCTATCATAAGCAGTCCATAGCCATCATTTTTGACCAATTTAATTTTTGAAATGATGTCACTCACATTGGCTTCTTCTTCTACTTGCTCGTTGACAAACCATTGCAATAAATTATAGGTCGCATGGTCTTTCTCTTTGAGTGCATCATTGCTAAGGTTGTTGAGCATACTTGTCATCATCTGCTCATGTTCAAGACTTTGCTGATAGGTTTCAAGCAGGGAGCCAAATTTTTTCTGAGGTTTGGCGATCTCTTTGAGTGAAACGGTAGCATCTTGCTCTATGAGGTAGTTATAAAAACGTGTGGCATGTTGCAGCTCTTCCTGATACTGGAGTAAAAACCAGTTTGCTGCACCCGAAAAATCTTTTTTGCTACAGTACGCAGCCATAGACAAATAGAGGTAGGCAGAATAAAACTCTTTGTTCATCTGTTCGTTCAGTGCTTTGGCCATTTTTTTTGAGATCATGTGTGTTCCTTAGTTATCTTTAGAAATATTTTAGCAAAATATCGGTTAATAACTCATCTGTATATTGTCTACATCATCCCAAGACATAGATTTTTTCGCAGACCTGTGTGTCAAAATATGGTCAATATACCGTGCAAACACATCTGTCTCTATGTTGAGTTTAGTGCCTACTTTGTAGTTTTTCATGAGAGTATTTTTCAGGGTATGCGGGATGATGGTTAGTCTAAAGTTGTCTGCCCCAACATCATTGACGGTGAGGCTGATACCATCTATGGTGATGGAGCCTTTTGGGATGATATGTGTAATGTACTTTTTGTCTACTGTGATGATGAAATCTGTAGCATTTTCTCTAGGTGTGATTTTACTCACCGTACCTACACAATCAACATGCCCCTGTACAATATGTCCTTCAAATCTATCGTTCATCATCATGGCAGGTTCTAAATGTACTTCTCCAGAGATCTTACTCTCATCTATAATGCTTCGTGTTTCATCTGCAAGTTCCAGATCAAAACCATCAGAATGCACTTTAATAACAGTCAGACAGATACCATTGATGGCAATGGAATCTCCTAGTTTTGCAGGATGTTTTGACTTGATCGTTAAGATGTTGTTTTGATAGTTTTTAACGGTTGCGATTTCGCGGATAAGACCTGTAAACATCAAAAACCTTGTTTTTGAGTCGGTAGCGGGTAGCGGATAGCGGGTAGAATAGGTAACATAGCAAGCTCACTTAGTTAATTTGGATATAATTCCCTTATTATAACACAAAATAAGTGTAGGTCGGTATTTGTAAGGTGGCTAGGAGAATATCTACGCACTACCTTCTACCCACTACGCACTTCAAAACGGAGTTTTGAAAATGAATTACGACGTCATAGTTATCGGTGGTGGTCATGCAGGGATAGAGGCTTCTTTGGCTTCGGCAAGAATGGGTGTTAAAACATTGCTTATTACCATATTGGCTGAGCAGATCGGGGCATCTTCCTGTAACCCTGCCATAGGTGGACTTGCCAAAGGGCATTTGGTACGTGAAGTGGATGCTTTGGGTGGAGAAATGGGTGTCTGTACAGACAAAACAGGCATACAATTTAGAACATTGAATGCGTCAAAAGGGCCAGCAGTACGTGGTACAAGAGCCCAGATAGATATGGACAGGTACCGTTTATATATGCGTAATGTGGTACTCAATACAGAGAATTTGGATGTGAAACAAGAGATAGCAGACGGGCTTGTGGTGGAAGATGCGGTGGTAAAAGGTGTGACAACACAACTTGGCAATACCTACAAGGCATCAAAAGTCATCATTACTGCAGGGACATTCCTCAATGGGCTTATTCACATAGGTGACAAACAGCAGACAGCAGGCCGTCAAGGGGAGTTTGCTTCTGTAGAACTGGCTGAGTATATGAAAGGCTTAGGTATAGAGATAGGCAGACTCAAAACAGGTACATGTGCAAGAATAGATGCAAAATCTGTAGACACTTCTGTCATGGAAGAACAACCAGGTGATGTACCGCCACCGCCATTTTCATTTCGTACAGATAAAAGTACTTTTCATCCTACACAGTTGCCGTGTTATATTACCTATACCAATGAAGAGACACATAAGATCATTGAGTCCAATTTCTACAGAGCACCTATGTTCTCCGGTCAAATAGAAGGTACAGGACCACGATACTGTCCAAGTATAGAAGACAAGATCAGTCGTTTTAGAGACAGACCGAGACACCAAATATTTGTGGAGCCTCAAACTTTTGATGAAACAGAATATTACATCAATGGTATGAGTACCTCTCTGCCTATAGATGTACAACTGGAGATGATACAATCGGTTGAAGGTATGGAAAATGCCAAGATAGTCCGTTATGGCTATGCCATAGAGTACGACTATGTCCAGCCAACAGAACTCAAACATACGCTAGAGACCAAAAAAATAAAAGGACTCTACACAGCAGGCCAGATAAACGGTACTACAGGCTACGAAGAAGCAGCAGCACAAGGCTTGATGGCAGGTATTAATGCTGCTTTGAAGATACAAGGCAAAGACCCCCTTATCTTACGTCGTAATGAAGCCTATATCGGGGTACTTATAGACGACCTTGTAACTAAAGGGACAAAAGAGCCGTACCGTATGTTTACAAGCAGGGCAGAGTACAGACTTCTATTGCGTGAAGACAATGCAGACATGAGACTTTCTCATTATGGAAAAGCCTTAGGGCTTTTAGATGATAGTTATATGAAAAAATTTGAAGCGAAAAAAGAAGCTCTAGAGGAAGCTTTGGCCTTTTTAGCAAATACTTATGTGACCCCTACCAAAGATTTTTTAGCCAAACTCTCAGAGATAGGTGCGGTAAAGATCAATGAAAAAACCCGTTGGATGGATGTGATCGGACGTGGAGATTTCAACAGAGAAAAACTGACTACCTTGTTACCGGACTTTGACAAATATGATGATGAAGTGATGGAACAGATACTGGTAGAAGCAAAATACTCTCGTTATATAGAGAAGCAACAGGCACAAATACTTCAAATGGATGATATGCTCAAAATTAAGATACCGGAAGGATTTGAGTATAGTAATATTTCTGGTTTAAGTAATGAGATCATAGAAAAGCTCACCCTTGCTTCACCACCTACACTCTTTACTGCTTCTCAAATATCGGGAGTGACCCCAGCAGCTTTGGACATTGTCCATGTGCATATAAAAATGAGACAGCGAAAAAATTAAAATGAATAGTTATTCATTAGTAATGAAGTGAGAGTACTATATAATCTGAGAGAATGATTTTAGGATTTCTTTGGTTTAAGAGAAAGTGATGGTATAAATAGGTTTTTATTATATAAAATATAATTTAAGACTATATGTATCCTAATTTACTTATGGTAACATTAATGGTAAATATACTTTTCTCTCGAGTAAAATGGTAATTCTTTAATCACTACTAATCTATAATTTATGATTATGATATTAAATATTGGGAGGAATACTACACATGGAAAAAGAACGTAGAGACTTTATGGGTCTAGGCCTGGGTGTTTTCACAGCAGTTGGGGGTATTGGTGCATTGTATGCAATGAAGCGTACATGGGATCCATTGCCGTCAGTTAAGGCAGCAGGATTTACAACTATTGACTTGGCTGGTGCTAAAGACAATGAACTTACTGTTGAAAAATGGAGAGGGAAACCTATCTTTGTCTTGAAAAAAGCTGCAGATATGAAAAAAGACCCAAGAGATATTGTCATTAACAATGAACATTATCATGTATCTGTGGGCCTTTGTACACACTTAGGGTGTATTCCCGCCTATAAAAAAGATGATCACAAGTTCCTGTGTGCCTGTCATGGTGGAGAGTTTGATGTAAGTGGTCGCCAAATTTTTGGTCCGCCGCCAAGTCCACTGGTGATACCACCATTTAAAATAGACGGTACCAAGTTGGTTTTGGGAGAAGAAGGCCCAGAATTTAAGAAAATGAAAGACGCCGGTCTGATAGCGTAAAGGGGATAAAATGGCACATTTTGACGAAAACGCGAAACCTTTTGGAAACAAATGGTTAGACGAGCGTATAGGATTAAACACACTTACCAGAGTACTGCAAACAGAATATTGGATTCCAAAAGACATTAACTTCTTATGGGCTATGGGTATGGTACTTGCAGCAACATTCGGGGTACTTTTGCTTTCAGGGATCTTTTTGCTTATGTACTACAAACCAGATGCAAACTTGGCATTTGATTCTGTAAACTATACTATTATGACGGAAGTTGGTTATGGTTGGTTATGGAGACATGTACACGGTGTTGGTGCATCGATTGTATTTCTTATTATCTATATTCACATGTTTACAGGGATCTATTATGGTTCATACAAGCGTGGTAGAGAACTGATCTGGCTTTCTGGTATGGCACTTTTTGTAGCCTTTTCAGCAGAAGCATTTTCAGGGTACATGTTACCATGGGGACAAATGTCTTACTGGGCAGGTATGGTTATTACCAATCTCTTTTCTTTAGGTTCTATTGAAGCCTATGGTTTGGTAGAGTGGATCCGTGGAGATTATGTTCCGGGTGATGCTTACTTGACACGTTTCTTTATGTTGCATGTCTTGCTTATTCCTTTGGTGATCATTGGTTTAATTGTTTTACACTTTGGTACATTAAGACTTCCACATGTCAACAACCAGGAAGGTGAAGACTTTGACTACAAAGAAGCTGCAGATCTTTACAAAGCCGGAAAAGTAAAAGAGTCTAAAGTGATTCCTTTCTCCCCAGTCTTTTTAAGTAAAGATATCTTTGTTATGGGTGTCTACTTTATACTTTTCTTCTATTTGGTATTCTATAACTTTGAATTTGCAATGGACCCGGTAAACTTTGATCCTGCAGACGGACTGAAGACACCGGCGCACATTTACCCTGAGTGGTATTTCTTGTGGTCTTATGAGATCTTGCGCCCGTTTAACAAAGATATCGGTCTGATCGCCTTTGGTGTAGCACAGGCAGCATTGTTCTTCTTGCCGTTTATCGACAGAAGCCCGGTGGTAGCACCTGCACACAAAAGAAAGCTCTTTAACATTTGGTTCTGGGCACTTGTTGTGATCATGATAGCATTAACGGCACTCGGTAAATTACCACCAGAAGGAATATACAATGACTTAGGTCTCTTCTTCGCTGTGGCATTCTTATGTATGGGACCTCTTCTTGTGTGGATCACCATCAAAGAAAAAAATGAAATGAAAGGAGCATAATATGAGAGAATTAAAAATATTAGCAGTTGTTACGTTCTTTTCAGTGTTGATCTATATATTGGTAGAGCCTTTTGCCCACTCTCAGATGCATAAGCATGTAGAGGGGCATAATTTTACCTATACGGGTGAAGCAGATATTGCAGAAGCATCAGATGAGAAAAAAGCAGTCAAAGAGAAATTTTGGTCAGAAGTAAAAACAATCGCATCACTTAAAGGAGATGCAACAGCAGGAGAAGCTGGCTTTGGTATGTGTATGGGTTGTCATAATGGTGCAAACATGAACATGGGCGGAGCCATCCCTCCCAACCTTGACCATGCAGGTGCTATCTATGATAAGAATTACCTTATTGCACTTATTAAAGATCCTGCAATGGCATCTAATGTTGACCATAAATATGCAGATACAATGATGCATCCTATGGGTTCTGTAAGTTCTATGTTTACAGACGATCAGTCTATAGCAGATGTGGTTGCCTATCTTTTAGAGAAAAAGGCAGGAGAAGTGACTCCAAAAGAGGCTTACAAAGAGGCCTGTGTAAGATGTCATGCCATGCGTTATGCAAACTTAACACAACTAGGAGAGACGCCAAAGTTTAAGCATGAAAAAGATGCTTTGGCCCATAAAATAAAAGTAATTGACGAGCAAGATGCAGTGAAAGCCTACATGGGTAAATTGCCACCAGATCTATCTATGATTATTCGTGCAAGATCTGAGAGTTTCTTAGAGACTTTTGTGGAAAATCCACAGTCACAATTTCCAGGTACTTCTATGCCTAGAGTAGGACTTTCTGCTGAAGGGTATGAGAAAGTAAAAGCATACCTTACAGAGATCGGAGATCCTAGTAAACCTGAAAGAGAAAGACTTGGGCCATGGGTTCTTGGGTTCTTTATTATCTTCTCTATCCTGGCGTTCCTATGGAAAAAAGAAAAGTGGAGAGGTCATCATTAATCTTTCGCAGTATTGCACTGCACTTTTGAAGGAGTTGGCTTAGTCATGTGCTAGGCGTACACTCCTTCACAACAACCTCCAAAATTACACTACACTACAGCGAAATAGTTGAATGCTGAGATATCAAATTTTATAAGTCTATTTTATCCCTCTTTTATCTACATTTCGCTACCCTAAGAAAAATTATAAATATAATTATGAAAAATTAACTAATGGATTTTAAATGCTTATAGATGGACATGGTCGAGAGGTCAATTATTTACGTATATCAGTTACAGAACGTTGTAACTTCAGATGCCAGTACTGTATGCCTGAAAAACCTTTTTCATGGGTACCTAAAGAGAATTTACTGACCTTTGAAGAACTCTTTTTATTTGTGAAAGTTGCCATTGACGGTGGGGTAAATAAGATACGTCTTACAGGGGGAGAACCACTTTTAAGAGAAGATCTGGACAAATTTATAGCCATGATCAATGACTATAAACCTGGGCTTGACCTGGCGTTAACTACCAATGCTTTTTTACTTCCTGAAGCAGCGCAAAGACTTAAAGATGCAGGACTCAAACGCCTTAATATTTCACTGGATTCATTGAAAGCAGATGTGGCAGCCAAGATTGCCGGGAAAAATGTATTGGCACAAGTATTTAAGGGCATTGATAAAGCCTTGGAAGTCGGCTTAAAAGTGAAAATAAACATGGTACCCCTTAAGGGTATCAATGATGATGAGATCTTAGCTATTATGGATTACTGTAGAGAACGTAATATGAAAATACGTTTTATCGAATACATGGAAAATGCACATGCTGACCAGGCCTTAAAAGGGATGCATGGTAGAGAGATATTGGACAAAGTCAAAGAAAAATATACCATTAAAGCCTTAGGCAGAGAGGGTGCCAGCCCTTCATTTAATTACCTGATCGAAGAGACAGGGTATGAGTTTGGGCTTATCGACCCGCATAAACATGACTTTTGTGAAAATTGTAACCGTATCCGTTTGACGGCAGAGGGGAATCTTATCCCTTGTTTGTATTTTGATGAAGCGATGAGCATTGCAGAGTCCGTGAAAAAAGGTGATATACAGGGGGCAGCAGATGTGCTGGCACTTGTACTGAAAGACAAACCAAAAGAGAACCGTTGGACAGAAGAAGAGCTTGAAGGCAAAGAGGTCTCTAAACGGGCCTTTTATGAGACGGGCGGATAATTTAGTGAAGAGTGAAGAATTAAGAGTGAAAAGTGAAGGGTTACATTATGATGTAGGGTCTTTATTTCTCAGATTTCGGTTCTTCACTTTTCACTTTTCACTCTTCACTATAAAACAAGGGAGATTCCCTTGTTTTATTTGACCGAGCAGTTCTTCTCTATTCAAGGTGAGGGGAAGTATGCGGGAGTACCTTCTTACTTTTTGCGTACAGGTGGATGTAATTTAAATTGTCCAGGGTTTGGTGCAGAGTATGTGGTAGATGGTGAAGTGCGTCTAGGGTGTGATACCTACTTTGCAGTAGACCGGAGTTATGCAAAGTCTTGGACTAAAGTAGAAGATGCAGTCATACTCATAGAGGCACTTCAAAAAGAGTTTGATACCATAGGCTATAAACCACATATGGTCATCACCGGCGGTGAGCCGTTAATGTACCATAATGATGCGATATTTTATGCTGTTGTAGCATGGTTGGTAGAAGAGGGTATAGAGGTTACTTTTGAGACCAATGGCTCTATAGAGATAGACTTTAAAAAGTACCCTGCCTATGCATCTTGTATATTTGCACTTTCGTTAAAGCTTAAAAACTCTGGAGAGCCTAAAACAAAACGTATTGTGCCTCAAGCGCTACTCAATGTACAAAGCCATGCAAAAGAGGCATTTTTGAAGTTTACGATAGATGCAGATCTTGTTGAAACAACAGCGTTTGAAGAGATCAATGAGATAAGAGAGATACTCCCAGACTTAGAGGTTTACTGTATGCCTGTAGGTGAGAGCAGAGATACTATCTGGCGTAACGACAAGGCAGTTTTTGCGTTTTGTATGAAGCATAACTACCGCTACAGCGATAGACTGCACATACGTGTATTTGACACCACCCAAGGGGTGTAGTGTCAATTAGTTTGGTGTAACATTGATCCCCGGATTGTCTGGCGTACCAATATAATCGCTTACGGTATTGTTTGTCATTTTAATATAACTCAGCAGCCCTGCAAAAAGTACAAGACCTAAAATCACCAATCGTATGGTCTTGCGTTTTCTACTGCTTTCCTTATTGTTGTAATCATCGATTGTTCTTAGTGTGGGTTCATTGTTTAATTTCATTGTTTTCCTTTATATTTTTTTGTAAATTCGTATCATTTTTTTCATACATTTCGAGTCGTTCGAGTTTGTTAAAATGCTTAAGATTGTGTTGTACAAATTTGACAGCCAACCATACCGTAAGCGGTAGGGAAAGATACCAAATACTTTCTGCTAAATATTCCATGTCTGTTCCTTAATAATGATGTGCATCAGATTTGACCTCTTCTATGGTCATTTTAGTTTTGTCCATAGAACGCCATACCAAAAAGATGTAGCCCAGTACCACAGGGACAAGTAATGAAACGATAGCCATTACAAAGAGTGTGTAGTGGCTTCCCGAGCTGTTCTCTATGGTAAGTGAGCTTTGCAGATCTGCCAGTGAGGGGTAGTAGACAGTATGGTTGATACCAAGTATGAACAGTAATACTGTCACGGTAAGTACCGTTCCTAAGCTACTGAACCACACTGCACGTCTGTTGTACGTAAACAGTGCCGTGTAAATCGCATAGAGGAGTGTTGCTACTCCTATGAGTAAGAGTATGCCCAAGAGTGGATACGCCATCAGGTTATGTAAAAGTTTCATACTCTCGGTACTTACCACATAGCTGTGTGCATCATAGCTGTAGCCTGTTTGAAACAGCATACTTCCTGCCACATAAAGAAAGAGGGGCAGGAAAAGAATGGTGTTTTGTTTGAGTGCCTTGCGTGTTCTTTGTTCCAGTGCTTTGTTCTCAAGGTTGTTGTAAAGATAGAGTGCACCTTGTATGCGTGACAAAAAGACCAGCATGAGACCAAAGGCAACATTAAAGGGTACAAGCAAAGCTTCTAATCCATAACTGGCTTTTGTCCAGTGTGAGAGATGCATCTCATTTACCACAAAGTAACCGCCTGTATAGAGTGTACCCAGTGCTACACCGATAAGGAAAATGCCTAAACTGCCATTGATAAAGAGCAGTATCTCATAAAAACGTTTACCAAAAAAGTTGTTTGGTTTTTTGCGGTATTCGTAAGAGACTGCCTGGATGATGAAACAAAAGAGAATCGCCATCCATACATAGTATGCTCCACCAAAACTCACCGCATAAAAGAGAGGGAATGCTGCAAACAGAGCACCTCCAAACATCACCAGTGAGGTAAAGGTAAGTTCCCACTTGCGTCCCAAGGAGTTAATGATGAGGTCACGTTCATCTTCGTTTTTGCCTAAGGTATAGAGAAGGGTTTGTCCTCCTTGAACAAATGTCATAAAGACAAAGAGCGCACCGATGATCGAGACAAGCAACCACCAGTAGGTTTGTAGTGTATAGAGTGAAAATGTTTCCATGTTAGTGTGCCTCCGGTCCATTTTTGATTTGTGTAAGCATGATCTTTACTTCAGCTATGAGCAGTCCTGTGAAGAGAACGGCAAAGAGCCAAAAGGTTATCATGACTGAGCTACTCGCTACGTTGGATGCTGCCATCCCTACAGGGAGCAGGTCTTGTATCGCCCATGGTTGACGCCCTACCTCTGCAACGATCCACCCACACTCTTGTGCGACATAGGCAAGCGGTATACTCCAGAGTGCTGCATAGAGAAGCCATCGTTTTTTTTCTATTTCATTGATCATGGCAAAATAAAGTACCAAGATAAAGAGTATCAAAAACCATGTCCCCAGCCCAACCATTGTGTGAAAACTATAGAAGGTCAATGCCACATTGGGTACAGCATCTTCTGGCTTTTTAAGGTAGCCATAGCCCATATATTTTTCATGGGCTCTAAAGTCTTTGAGTGCCTCTTTAGCCTTTGCTTCCTTACCCTCTTTTTTGTATGTTTTGTAGGCTGTAAGTGCAGAAACAGCAAGTTTACCTTCTTGCATCTTGTCACTGATGCTCATGATATGATGCTTTTCATTTCCATAAACAAGATCATGAATACCAGGTACAAAAGCATTGAGCGAGTGGTAGCCTAAAAAGGAGAGAGCATTAGGAATTTCAAGAGAAAAGAGAAAAGGTTCTTTTTCATCTCCCAGTTCTTTTTCTTTATCAAGCAGTCCTATGGCTATGATACCTGCACGCTCTTCCCCTCTGTAAAGACCTTCCATTGCTGCGAGTTTCATAGGCTGATTCTGCGCAACTTCGAAAGCAGATTCATCCCCTGAAGTGAGCATAAACAAAGAGGTGATAAGACCAAATGATGCAGCGACTATGATGCTTCTTTTGGCAAACCTTACTTCTCGTCTCTTGATGAGATACCATGCACTGATCCCTATAACAAATACGGATGCCAAGACGTAGCCGCTGCTTATGGTATGTAAAAATTTACTCACAGCATTGGGGTTGAAAAAGACTGCTGCAAAGTCATGCATTTCATTACGTGCAGTATCTGGGTTAAAGGTCATGCCTACAGGGTGCTGCATCCAGCCATTGGCTACGAGTATCCACAGAGCGGACAGGTTGGAACCAATGGCTACGAGCCACGTAGAAGTGAGGTGCATTTTTTTGCTGACCTTGTCCCAGCCGAAGAACATGACGGCAAAGAAGGTTGACTCCATAAAAAATGCCATCAGTCCTTCTATGGCAAGGGGAGCACCGAAGATGTCTCCTACTATCCAAGAATAGTTTGACCAGTTGGTGCCAAACTCAAACTCCATAATGATACCCGTAGCCAGACCAATAGCAAAGTTAATAGCCAAGATGGTCATCCAAAACTGTGTGGTTTTTTTCCACCATACATCGCCCGTTTTGACATAGATAGTCTCCATGATGGCGATGATAAAAGTAAGTCCCAATGTAAGTGGGACAAAAAGCCAGTGGTACAGAGCAGTCAGTGCAAATTGGGCACGAGACCAGTCTATGAGTTCAGTAGCATGTTCCATCTGTTACTCCTTGTTTTTTGTAAGCTGTTCTAAAATATAGGTACTTCTCTGCGCATCGGTATCAAACTTTGTTTTAAGGATATTGGGAAAAAATATCCATTTGACAATGACAAAAAGTATAAAGAGTTTGATGGCTATAAGAAGCCAGAGTTTTTTCCCTATCTTCATACTTTTGAACCCGTCATAATACAAATGATAAATCTCGTTTAATAGATGCATAGTATTCCTTATTTTGAACATATGACGCAAATATAGCACTTTTTTGGTCATATGTCAAGTATAATAATTTTTATGGTATACTTTTTTCATGGGACGTGATAAATTAAAACGAAAATTACAATTTAAACCGCTGTGTACCTCTTTTGGTGCTTTAAGCTGCAAGAGTGAAGATACCATCCATCTATTGCATGAAGAGATGGAAGCACTTTACCTTATGGATAACCAGGGACTTTACCAGGCAGATGCCGCTTCACAAATGGAAGTATCACGTACTACTTTTGCGCGTATCATTAAAAATGCCAGAGAAAAAGTAAGTATGATGCTGATCACGGGGGCAAATCTTGTGATAGATGATGACAAAGATGAATATGCAGTGATGCTTCCAAGTATGAAAGAAGATGTGCTGGAACTTGGTACACCAAATGCTCCTTTTTTAATGCTCTATCGTATTCATGAAAATGAAATAGTTGACAAACAGGTATTGGAAAACCCTGTCTTTGTAGAGAACAAAAGACCAGGACAGGTCCTGCCTCTGCTATGCAACGAGCACCACGTTAACTTTTTTGTAGCTACAAGTATTGGTGCTGGGTTTAAAAGTGCTTTACTTTCCAAAGGGGTCTATACACAAAGTAAAAGAACTTTCTTGGAAACAGACCTTTTTACTTTGATGTAAAAACAATTTTACAGCTGCGTGTAAAATTTTTATCTAATAAATACCTCTATTATTATTGACATATGATCAAAAAAATGCTATATTTGCGTCATATGTTCAAAATAAAGGAAAAATAATGAAGATCGCTATACCCGTAAAAATGAATAAAGACAACACAGCCCTTGCGCCACTCTTTGGAAAAGCAAAATGGATAGCATTTGTTGAAGATAGAAATATAAACATAGTACCCAATGCCACACACGGTGGTAAAGCTGTGGTTGAATGGTTTGCAAGAGAAGGTGTCGATACTGTTATTTTTCAAGAGATGGGTGTGACACCCTATGA
>DQVY01000184.1 GCA_015661535.1 Sulfurovum sp.
TCATCCTTTTCGCCTTTTAGCCCTTTAGGTATTTTTTTGTTGGTTTGGGCACCCAACTCTTTTAACTGTTCTACCTGGCGTACCAAATTTCCTTTGCCGTCACTCAGCTTACTGCGTGCCGCAGAAAAGCTGCCTTGTATGCCGTCTATCTGCTTCGATATCTTCATCAAGTCTTCAGAGAAACCTACAAACTTGTCATACATGGCCCCTGCACGTCTTGCGATCTCTTGGGCATTTTGATTTTGACGTTCAAATTTCCATACATTTTCAACTGCTCTCATAGCGACAAGCAAGGTCGTCGGTCCGACAAGCAATATCTTGTTTTTGAAAGCATTGTCGTAGATGCTGCTGTCATGCTCAAGTGCTACAGCCAAAGCACCTTCTATAGGCATAAACATAAAGATAAAATCTAAAGTATTCACTTCTTTTAAACGTTCATAGTTCTTATTTGCCAATCCTTCAACATGTGCTCTTATGGAGTTTAAATGTGTCGTAAGGTGTAAGGCTTTTGTTGTCTCATCTCCTGCATTGACATAACGTTCATAAGCAACCAATGATGTTTTTGCATCAATGATAAGATCTCTGTTATCGGGCAAATGTACCACTACGTCTGGACGTAAAATTTCATTCTCATCGGTACGAAGACTTACTTCACGTTCAAACTCATGTCCTTTACGAAGACCTGAAGCTTCCAGTACATTTTCAAGTACCATCTCACCCCAAACCCCTTGTGTTTTACTGTCACCTTTAAGTGCATTTGTCAGATTAATAGCATCCTTACTTATCTTTTCATTGAGTTCTTTCAGGGATTGGATCTCATTTTTCAATACGGCACGGTCTTGACTCTCAGAGTTGTAGGTATCGGAAACCTGCTTTTTAAATTCTGTGATCTGTGTTTGAAGCGGTTTGATCATATTGTCCAAACTCTCTTTTGAAAACTCTGCAAATTTCTGTGAGTTGCCTTCAAATACTTTTCTCGCCAATGTCTCAAACTCTTCTTTGATCTCTTGCTTATGGCTGTACATCATCTCTTCCTGCGCAGTAATATGACGTGCTTCATTCTCAAGTTTCATCAATAAACGTGCATTGTTTATACGAAATTTATTGTTCTCTTCTTGTACTTGACTATGTACTTTTTGGAGTTCTTTATGTTCTCCGAGTAAAGCGTCATAAAGGCTTTCTGCCCCTTCAAGTTTTGCCCTGATCTGACTTAACTCTTTTTCAAGTTCATTGTAGTTTCCCTGTAACATTAAAAAATCTTCATGGGTAGATTTTAATATCTCTTTGGTTTCATCAAATTGCTTTAATGCCTCAGTATCACTGGCATGTTTGATTTTATAACTCTGAAGTTCTTTTTCCAATTCTGAAATGTATGTTGCTTTCTCTTTGTTGTCGATCTGCGCATTCCAGAACCTGTCTTTATAGGTTTTCACACGCATAGAGGAAACAATGATCACAAGTACAATGACCAACAGTACTACAAAAGCAATAATCGCAAAGAACAGTAAGGTAGAGTCACCTTGTATCTTAAGTAAAAGATCCTGCATGGCTTATCCTCTTATCATATCGTATGCTTTAGGGTAGTCACAGCGCATCTCTTTTTTTGCCAGGTCACCCCTGCCGTACTTCATATGAGTAAAGACTATCTGTACTTTATTGTCTAGGTCATCAAAATACGCGATGCTGTGCAGCTTCTCATGATGCAGTTGGATCGTATATTTTTTATGTTCGTACTCCGCAACATAGACATTATTACTATAAAGTTCTGCTTTGCTTAAAATTTTAGCGATATCCATACCTTTGGCTATACGATACGTGGATACCTGTTCCAAGTCATGATCGACCACAAGCAATTCACTGCCATCGGTACATACTTCTTTTTTGGTCGGTTCTATATAACGCCATTTAAAAAGTTTTCCGTTGGAAAAGAGGACTTTGCCTTTGTACTCAATGACCTTTGCTTTTGTATTGGTAATTTTCTGTATAAAGTCTGCCTGAAAATTGTCTGGTAATTCTATGTTCGCACATACCAACACAGAGAGAGACAGTAATACGAATAGGGTTCTCATTCTTTTTCCTTTTTAATAGGCTATTAATATACCAAAATAGGACTTTTAAGACGGTGATAATCCGCATAATAATCTATGAAATCATAAAAACAGGAAACACTCCTCAAATAAAAATACCTCTTATACTAACTCATTATTAATAGCTTTTTAGATAAAATATTAGCAATTTATGCAAAGGCAACACCTACAATGATAAAAAGTCTACTCAAAATCTTTGGCACCCAAAATGACAAAATTGTTAAAAATTATCTTAAAAAAGTAACAGGCATCAATGCCCTTGAAGCACAGTATGAAGCGATGGACGATGAAGCACTTAAAGCTGCATTTACGGCATTAAAAGAAGAGGTACTCTCAGGCAGTAAAACATTAGATGACGTACTTACTGACTCTTTTGCCATTACAAGAGAGGTAAGTAAACGAACTTTAGGCCTAAGACACTATGATGTCCAAATGGTTGGGGGCATGGTACTGCATGACGGCAATATCGCTGAGATGAAAACAGGGGAAGGGAAAACACTTGTTGCCACACTTGCGGTAGTACTCAATGCCATGACAGGCAAAGGGATCCATATTGTAACAGTCAATGATTACCTTGCAAGCAGGGACAGCGAAGAGATGAGTCCTATCTATAAGTTTTTGGGCTATACCGTGGGTTGTTTGACTGCAGATATTCATGATGATATGGGCAGAAAAGCCCAGTATGATGCAGACATCACTTATGGGACAAACAATGAGTATGGCTTTGACTATCTTCGTGACAACATGAAAGTACGTGCAGAAGAGAAAGCACAGCGTGAGCATAACTATGCCATCATTGATGAAGTGGACTCCATTCTTATTGATGAGGCAAGAACACCGCTTATCATCTCTGGTCCTACACAGCGTGACCATAACTATTATGCACGGGCAGACGGTATTGCAAAACAGATGATACGTGGAGAAAAGATAGAGACCAAAGCAGGTGAACCTGAGCAAACCACAGGGGACTTCATCGTAGATGAAAAGAACAGAACCATCGTCATGACAGAAGACGGACTGCAAAAGGCACAAGATCTTTTTGAAGTAGAGAACCTTTACAGCCTTGAAAATGCTGTCCTTTCCCATCATCTGGACCAAGCACTTAAAGCCCACTATATCTTTGAAAAAGATGTAGATTATGTAGTGCAGAACGATGAGATCATCATTGTTGATGAATTTACGGGAAGACTCTCAGAAGGACGTCGATACTCAGAAGGCTTACACCAGGCACTTGAAGCCAAAGAAGGCGTTGAGATACAAGAAGAGTCCCAAACCCTTGCAGAGATCACCTACCAAAACTACTTTAGACTGTATGACAAGCTCGCAGGTATGACAGGAACTGCACAAACGGAAGCCACAGAATTTTCACAAATTTATGGCCTTGATGTTATTTCCATCCCTACCAATGTACCTATTGCAAGACTAGACAAAAATGACCTGATCTACAATACCGAACGTGAAAAACTGGATGCTGTGGTCAAACGGGTAAAAGAACTTCATGAGAAAGGCCAGCCTGTACTTATAGGTACTGCCTCTATTGAGAAATCTGAAATGATCGATGCAAGACTTAAAAAAGAGAAGATACCGCACAACATGCTCAATGCCAAGAATCATGCCCAGGAAGCAGAGATCATCATGAATGCTGGACGGAAAGGTGCTGTTACCGTAGCAACAAACATGGCAGGGCGTGGTGTTGACATTAAGATAGATGATGAAGTCAAAGCGCTTGGCGGACTCATGATACTCGGGACAGAGAGACATGAAAGCAGACGTATCGACAACCAGTTAAGAGGACGTTCCGGTCGCCAGGGTGACCCGGGTGAAAGTCAGTTCTTCCTTAGTCTTGATGACAACCTTTTACGTATTTTTGGTGGTGAAAAAATTAGAAACATCATGAATAAACTGGGTGTAGAAGATGGTGAGTATATTGATTCTAAAATTGTAACACGCTCTGTAGAAAAAGCACAGAAGAAAGTGGAAAACCAACACTATGAATCAAGAAAACACATCTTGGAGTATGATGACGTGGCCAACCACCAACGTAAAGCGATCTATGCCTTTAGAAATCAGTTGCTTGACCCAGAGTTTGACATAGCGGCAAAGATCAAAGAGAACCGTGAAGAGTACATTGCACATTTACTCGCAGAAGCAGAAATATTTGAGGGTATGCCTACAGAAGACTTTGATGTTGAAAAACTCGCAGCACTCATCAAAGAAGAGATACACATAGAAGTTGAAGCAGCACAGTTCAAAGACAAAGAAGTGGAAGAGATCACTACGATGATCCGTGATATGATGGAAAATCTTTACGAAAGCAAAATGTCTGAAATAGATGAAGCACAAAGAAATGACATTGAACGTATCTTATACCTGCAAGTTCTTGACCCTCAGTGGAGAGACCATCTTTATGAAATGGATGTACTCAAAACCGGTATTGGTCTCAGAGGCTATAACCAGAAAGACCCTCTTACAGAATACAAACAAGACTCATATAAACTCTTTACAGACCTTGTTACACGCATTAAGCTTGAAGCCGTAAAAGTACTTCAGCTTGTACAGTTTGACTTTTCCAAACCTGAGGAAGAAGAAGCTGCTGTAGAACACATTAGAGAAGCGTTGGAAGCAGATATATCAGATGTCACATTGAATCAATCTTACGAAGAAGGTGCGATTGCAGAAGATTCAGAAAAGCTTACACCGCAAAGAGCTGCAAAAAA
>DQVY01000284.1 GCA_015661535.1 Sulfurovum sp.
ATATTTTTTGAAATTGTACCATAAAGATGATGTATATGTCAGAAAAGATAAAGCACTTTTGTATTATCTTTAGAATAGTGAATAGCGAATAGTGAATAGTGAATAGTGAATAGTGAATAGTGAATAGTTAAGGAGGTTTATGTATGCAGGATGAAAGAGAAGAGATGATAGAGAAATATTTTCGTATGACTGAGGAGTTTATAGAAGGGGGGATGCCTTACAGGGATGCTTTAGAATTGTCTGCTGTCACGGTTGGAGGACTGATCCCCTCAAAAGTAGCACAGGCTATGGCAAAATTTCAGGAAGCGATACACCCGCAGTCTCATCTTTCTCAAGAAGAAAATAAAGATGCATTGGCGCTTTTAAGTATGGGGGTATTGTGGGACAATGAGTATTTCGAGCCCATTGCCCCTGATGAAAAGACCGATCTTGAAAATACTTTGGCTGAGTCGGTCTATTTTATTATGAAATATGGGAGAGAATCGGATGGTCTGGAAAAAGCATTAGCGGCAAATGAAGAAAATGTAGGAGATGTCCGCGCACGTGCAGAAGCCATAAAGAGAGTCTTGGGGAAGGTATGAAGCGACGGTATTTTTTAGCTTTAGGGTTTATGACATCTTTAGGAAACAGACTATTGGCAATGGATTACCGAAAGTATTACTCCAAGGCATGGGCTTCCTCATCATTGGATGATGCTGCCATGGCACTGTATGGAAGAGAAAAATTTTCAACGCTGAAGAAGAGTAAAGATGTCAGATTAACAGTGCCTGCAGGCATTGTAAGCGATAGACAAAATATAGCCATAACAATAGACGCTACTATAGAAGCCAAAACATTGGCCATATTTCAAGATGTGAATAAAACGAGTTTAGTTGCGGTATTTAATGTAGCAGAGCAGTGTGCACTTTCTTATGAGATATACATTAGAATGGAACGCAAGGGAACGCTCTTTGCTGTGCTCGAAGGCTTGGATGGTACATTGTATTATGACCGAAAATATGTGGATATTCTTACCTTAAGTTGCATGGCTGCATAAGGAAAACTACTAGAAAGTAAATAATATTTATAATAATTATATTATTTTTTTATCTTTATCGTGAATATTTGTTACAGTGAGATGATTTATATCAAGATAGTGCCTCTATTAATTATTATGCTTATTATTTTTATTTTATTTCAATATAATTGAAGTATATGACTATTCTAAGGCTTAAGCCCCTTAGGCAGTTTAAAATCAATCAAGGAGGACCAATGAATAAGATAAACAATGTATCTAAAGAAGAAATTGAAGTAATCTCTGAAGTATCAGAGCAAGCGTCAAGAAGAAACTTCTTTAAGAAAACAGCAGCTTATTCGATGAGCGCATTGGCTGCGGCGAGTGTTGTTGCACCAGTCACAGTAGATGCCAACGAACATGTTAAGGCAAACCCAGAGGATGATCCGAACATCATGGAAGAAAAACCATGGAGTCTAAAGTTTGGTGATGATGTAACCGTTAACTTATATGGAAAACCATCTCCGTATGAACATAATGTCACACGTAGAACAACAGAGATATTATCATCTGGAAATATGAGAGCATCTATTGCAGTTACTCCAATACAAGATATGAATGGTATTATTACGCCAAATGGTCTCTTTTTTAATAGACACCATGGTGGTACGCCAACGATTGATCCTAATCAGCATAGACTGATGATCCATGGTCTTGTTGAAAAGCCTATCGTTTTAACGATGGATCAGCTTAAAAGATATCCTAATGTAAGTAGAATTCACTTCCTCGAATGTCCGGCAAATGGCGGACCAGAGTGGAGAGGACCTCAGTTTAACTCTATTCAATTTGCGAAAGGCTTTATGTCTTGTGCGGAGTGGACAGGGGTATATATTAAAGATATTCTTAAAGATCTTGGTCTTAATCCAAAAGCACAGTGGATGTTAGCAGAAGGTATTGATAACTCTCATATGGGAAGAACAATTCCTATTGATAAAGTACTTGATGATGCGATGATCGTTTGGGGACAAAATGGTGAAGCTTTACGTCCTGAGCAAGGATATCCTATAAGAATTGTTGTTCCGGGTTGGGAAGCAAACTTATGTGTAAAATGGTTATGTAGACTAGAATTTGCTTCTGAGCCATTCTATGCAAAAGAGGAAACTTCTAAGTACACTGCCTTGAAGCAAACAGGTAAAGCGATACAGCATTTCTATGCAAATGAAGTAAACTCTGTGATTACTTCGCCATGTCCTGAGAAAAACTGGGAAGACCTTAAAAAAGGTGAAATGGTTGAGATAGAAGGACTTGCATGGTCTGGTATGGGTACGATTACACATGTAGATGTGTCATTTGATGGTGGTAAAAACTGGGTAGAGGCATCGTTGAAAGGTCTAGTCCTTGAAAAAGCATGGACTAGATTCTCAATCATGCACAAGTATACAGGGAAACCAATGTTGCTTAGTTCACGTGCAAGTGATGATGCTGGACATGTACAGCCTTCAGTCAAGAATGAAAGAGTTGCAGTAGGAATTGAAGGTGTATACCATAGAAATGGTATTCATACATGGGAAATAGATGCAGAAGGAGAAGTGACAAATGTACAAATCTTATCATAAAAAAATTGTTGCAACGACATTGTTTGCATCCGTAGTATTGCTGGGAGCAACTGCAAGTTATGCATCAGGTGATGCAAAAAAAGCAAGACCATCTGTGATCAATGGTGTACCTGTGGTATATCCGGCGATGACAGAAAAAGAGCTAAAAGCTGCGGTAGGTCCTGTAAAGGCATCACTTTCCAAGTCAGTAAAAAATAAATATGACTTCAATGGTAAAGCGATTGTTGACGGTGGGGTATATTATCCGATCGTTAATGGCAAAAGAGGTGCTTATTATGTAAATGAAAAAGCACACAAAACAGCCTATAACAAAGGTAAAAAAGCAACTGCGAACGAGCAAAAAGCTTGGGATATAGATGTTATGCCAGATGGTACAGGACTTCCTGAAGGTTCAGGTTCTGTAGAAGAGGGTGACGAGCTTTATGAAGAAAAGTGTCAAAACTGTCATGGTGACTTTGGTGCAGGTGCGGGACTTTACCCACGTCTAACTGTAGGAAATGCCTATGAGATGCAAAAAACATTGATGTTCCAGCGCGTGAACCCAGAGAATGATGGACCGCAGCGTGCATTTGGTTCATACTGGCCATATGCAAGTACATTATGGTGGTACATTAAAACAGGGATGCCTCACCAAGCACCAATGTCATTGTCAACTAATGAAGTGTATGCCCTGTCTGCATATATCCTCTACATTAATGAAATGAAAATTGATGGCGTTGAAGTAGATGATGAGTATGTGCTTGATAGAAAGAAATTCTTAAAAATTGTTATGCCTAACGTAGATGGATTTGAACCTAAAATAGATGGTCCAAAAGGTCAAGACAATGCACGTAAGTATTTCAATAACCCATTAAATTACGGTAATGGTACAAGATGTATGAAAAACTGTTATGATGGTGAACCTAAGGTAGTAAGAATCGCAACTGGGCTCACAGATTTTACACCTCCATTGAGTTCTGAGAAAACACTTCCAGAAGTAAAAGCAGATGCAGGTCCAGTACATGCAGGCAAAAAAGTATATGATGCATCATGTGCAGTATGTCATGCTACTGACTCTATGGGTGCACCAGCAGTTGGTGATAAAGCAGCATGGGCAGCAGTGTTGAAAAAAGGTATTGACAAAGTGAATGCTAATGCATTGAATGGGATCAATGGTATGCCTCCAAAAGGTGGTGCTATGGATCTTACAGAGGCGCAACTGAAAGAAGTTGTTGATTATATGGTTGGTGCAAGTAAATAATTGTGGCTTATCACAATTATTACACAATGTACCAGTAAAATAGAATATGGGGTTGGCACCAGCCAACCTTTTATCTCAAATTAGAGCAAAAGGAAATAAAATGGATAGAAGAAAATTTTTAAGTTTAAGTGTGGTTGCAGCAGCTGTTGTACCAGCAAGTTTATCTGCGATTGATTTCAGAGCAACAAAGCCTGACACATGGACAGCACATAATGTAAAAGATGCAATTAAAGCACTTTATGGTGATGTTGCATTGGTTGAAGAAGGTGTAACTGTAAAAGCACCAAAAGTAGCAAGTAACGGTGGGGCTATTCCTGTTACTGTGAAATCTGACAAAGCTGCTAAAACTGTAGCACTTTTCCAAGATGCCAACCCGGAAGCTACTGTTGCAGTATTTACTGTACCTGAAGGTGGGATCGTGAACTATATGATGAAGATCAAGATGAAAGCATCTGGTAAAATTACAGCAGTTGTTGAAGGAACTGATGGTAAGTTTTACGTAGGTAATATATCACTTGAAGTTGCACTTGGTGGATGTGAAGGTTAATCCTTCCCGCTTAATCAGTATAAATAGAAATAGAAATAAAAAGGAATATTATGGGTAATATGAAAATTAAAGCAAAAGTTAAAGGTGATGTTGTACAAGTTAAAGTTATGGCAAAACATGACATGCTTACATATGATCAAGCAAAGAAAAAAGGTGTTGATGCGAACTTCATTACACACATCACTGCAAAAGCAAACGGTAAAGTAGTGTATGATGCATCTACATCTCAGTTCTGGTCTAAAAATCCTCAATTCAAATTTGAATTTAAGGGTGCAGCGAAAGGTGATAAAGTTGAGATCACATGGGTTGACCTTAAAGGGAACACTGTAACAGAATCTAAAAAGATTAAATAATCAATCAGCAATATCTATACGGCCTCAGGGTCGATAGATAGTGTAAGATCAGCTAATGTACTTGAGAGTATATTAGTTGTTTTTATAGGGGTAAATGTTGAAATGTAAAGGGTTAGCTTTGTGTTTCAGGTAGTTTAAACCAGTAGACTTCTTCTCTTGTCAGTGTGGCTTCTTTTCTCTCTTCAAAGTGTTTTGTCATATCAAAGTCTTTTGTTCCGTAGCCTTCTTTATACTCTTTTATAAAAGCAGTATAGAGATCTTCTTTCATCGCGGTAATTTGATAGA
>DQVY01000073.1 GCA_015661535.1 Sulfurovum sp.
ATCACTATATAAAAATTCTCGTCTTGGTTTTCCGCTTCCCCAGATCTCCACTTCTTTTATACCGTTGATCTTCGCTTCATGTATTTTACGCATGAGTGCAGGCAAAACATGTGAAGTTTTAAGATCAAAGTTGTCATTTGGACCGTAGAGATTTGTAGGCATAACAGAAATGAAGTTTGTACCGTACTGTAAGTTATAACTTTCACACATTTTGATACCTGCTATTTTGGCTATGGCATAAGGTTCATTGGTGTACTCGAGTTCTGAAGTGAGCAGATACTCTTCTTTCATTGGCTGTGGAGAGTTTTTTGGGTAGATGCATGTACTTCCTAAAAAAAGAAGCTTTTTAACTCCATGCATATAACTTTGGTGAATAACATTATTTTGAATCTGAAGGTTTTCATAAATGAAGTCCGCACGGTATGTATTATTGGCAACTATACCCCCAACTTTAGCTGCAGCGAGTATAACATACTCTGGCTTTTCAGTTTCAAAAAATGCTTCGACTGCCATCTGGTTCATTAAATCTAATTCATTATGTGAACGATAAATGAGATTAGTATAGCCTTTTTCTTTCAGGTTTTTAACTATAGCAGAACCTACCAGTCCTTTATGTCCTGCTATATATATTTTACTGTTCCTGTTCATCATATTGTCTACTCAAAATAACTCATGATCTTGTATCCACCCTCTTTCAGGTAAACATCTTTTGTCATAAGATGAAGGTCATTTTCCATCATGTCATCAACTAGAGTTTTGAGATCATACTCTGGGATCCACCCAAGTTTAGTATTGGCTTTGGTCGGATTACCCAAAAGAAGATCTACCTCTGTTGGTCTGAAATACCTTGGGTCTACTGCAACCACTTCCTTGCCCACTTCAACCTGATACTCAGGATTGGAACAGGAGACTATATAAGCCTTTTCATCTACTCCACTTCCTTTAAATTCTAACTCTATCCCAGCATAGGAAAAAGCCATTCTTACAAAATCACGTACTGTCGTGCTTGTCCCCGTAGCAATGACCCAGTCTTCTGGCTCATCAGCCTGCAAGATCATCCACATCATTCGTACATAATCTTTGGCATGCCCCCAGTCTCTTTTTGCATTGAGATTTCCAAGATATAATTTTTCCTGTAGTCCTAAAGCTATTTTAGATGCCGCCCTAGTGATCTTTCTGGTCACAAATGTTTCTCCACGTACCGGAGATTCATGATTGAACAAAATACCATTACAGGCAAACATCCCATAGGCTTCCCTATAATTAACAGTGATCCAATAGGCATACATTTTTGCTACAGCATAAGGAGATCGTGGATAAAAAGGTGTTGTTTCGCTTTGTGGTACTTCCTGGACTTTCCCATAAAGTTCAGAAGTAGATGCCTGATAGATTTTTGTTTTTTTCTGCAAGCCCAAAAGCTTGACTGCCTCTAAAATACGAAGTGTCCCTGTCCCGTCTGCATTGGCAACATATTCCGGAGTTTCAAAAGAGACAGCCACATGAGACATGGCCGCAAGATTATAGATCTCATCCGGTTGAACTTCCTTTATGATGCGTGTCAGATTCATTGAGTCAGTCATATCTCCAAAATGCAATATGAAGTTTCTATGCTCAATATGCGGATCTTCATAAAGATGGTCTATCCTGTCTGTGTTGAACAGAGAAGATCGTCTCTTGATACCATGAACGACATATCCTTTTTTTAAAAGGAATTCACTCAAATAGGCACCGTCTTGTCCTGTAACACCTGTGATCAATGCCACTTTATTCATTTTCCACTCTCCTAAAGTCATCTTCTATTCTGATTATATCATCCTCGCCTGTATAGCTACCTACTTGTGCTTCTATCAGTACAATTTCTTCTCTTGTGTTGTTTGTAAGTCTATGTATTTCATTTTGTTTGATATAGGTGGATTCATTTTCCTTTACTATACTAATCTCTTCACCTCTCTGTACCATGGCTTCACCTTTGACAACAACCCAGTGTTCGTTTCTGTGTAAATGTTTTTGCAAAGAGAGTCTTTTTCCAGGATACACAACAATACGTTTTATTTTATAATTTTTATGGCTATACAGTACCTCATATGTCCCCCAAGGACGATGTACCAAACTATGTACTTGGGTTAATTCTTTGGATTCAACCTTCAAACGTTGCACTATCTCTTTTACACTTTGAGCATCACCTTTTTTTGCAATGAGCAATGCATCACTAGTATCTACAACTATGCTGTCTTTGATACCCAACAACTCAACATGCTTATCCGAGAGTATCAAGTTGTTATTTTTGTCATTAGGCAACTCTTCTGCCAATGCATCAAAACTACCAACATCTGACCAGCCAATGTCTGAGGCTACCATCTTTACAATATCTGATTTTTCCATAACTGCATAATCTATACTATCTGCTAGTATAGCTGCCATATCTTGATATCCTATGCGTATTATATCTTCTTTATTAGCTTGATTATAGGCATGTAACGACTGCGTATATATTTGAGGAGAATATTTTTTTAACTCACTTAAAAAAATGCCTGCTTTAAAACAAAACATCCCAGAATTCCAATAATAATTTCCTGCATCTATATAACTTTGAGCAGTGATACTATCTGGTTTTTCATGGAAGGCTTTTACGCTAGTCCCCTCTGACTCTATATAGCCAAATCCCGTTTCTGCAAAAGTGGGGGTGATGCCAAATGTCACTAAGTAATTTTGCATAGCTAAGTCTTTTGCTTGTGCCAATCCTTCTATATAAGCACTGTCATCTTTTATCAAATGATCAGAAGGGGTGACCAGTACGATTTCTTCTTCATCCAGTGCCAAACAAGCTAAGGCGATAGCTGGTGCAGTATTTCTCCCTATAGGCTCTAAAAGATATTGCGTATTGTGCACTTCTATTTTTTTTATTTGATCAAGTGCTAAGAAGTACTGTTCTGCATTGGAAACAATAAACTGACTTTCACACACTACTTGATTTCTTTCCACTGTAAGTTGGAACAATGATTTTTCGTTAAAAAGTTTGAGAAATTGTTTAGGCATAAGTTGTCTAGACAGTGGCCAAAGTCTTGTACCACTCCCACCACACAATATAATATTTGTCACAACAAGTACCTCACTTTTCTTCTGCTATGGGTGAGAGGGGAGCCCTCTCATTTTAGATATTTATTATATCAAAAATATGTGTTACCTATAACCCATCGGATTATTTTTCTGCCATCGCCAACTCTCTTCACACATTTCGATAAGACCTTTTCTTGCTTTCCAGCCTAACAATTTTTCCGCTAAAGTTGTCTCTGCATAACACTGGTCAATGTCTCCGGCTCTTCTACCTACAATTTCATAGGGTACCTTTTGCCATTTTTCAAAGAATTCGCTAAACAGTTAGCTGCTTGATTGAGGTGAAATTGCGTTAGTGATTAGAATTG
>DQVY01000062.1 GCA_015661535.1 Sulfurovum sp.
ATCAGGAATATACCGTTTCTCCTCTCAAGCAAGTGATGGTACAAAACTCTAAAGACGGCAGTCGTAAATATCTGTATGAGCTGCATGATAAACACACAGTCGAAGCAGTGCTGCTTCTCATGAAAGATAAAGAGTACCATGAAGATGGCTCTGTAAAGCATCAGGAACGCTATACGGTCTGTATCTCTTCACAAGTAGGGTGCAAGGTAGGGTGTGCCTTTTGTTTGACTGCAAAGGGCGGTTTTATGCGAAATTTGACAGCAGGTGAAATTGTGGAGCAGGTACGTCTTATTAAGAAAGACAATGAGATTGCTGCCAACCGCCGTGTCAATATTGTTTACATGGGAATGGGTGAACCTCTTGACAACCTCTTGCCGGTTGCCAAGTCAGTAAAGATATTTGCAGATGAAGAGGGGATGGCAATAGCCACACATAGACAAACCATTTCAACCTCGGGACTTAGTGCGAAGATAGAGAGACTTGGTAAAATGGAGCTTGGTATTAACCTGGCTATATCCTTGCATGCAGTAGATGATGACTTAAGACAACAGTTGATGCCTATTAACAAGGCGTACAATATTGCTTCTATTATTACTGCAGTAAAGAACTTTCCTGTCAACGATAGAAAACGCGTCATGTTTGAATACCTTGTCATCAAAGATGTCAATGATGATCTCTCAGCAGCGAAGAAATTGCTCTCCCTGCTTGATGGCATAAAAGCAAAAGTAAACTTGATCTATTTTAATCCTTATGGAGGGACAGAGTTTAAAAGACCCTCTCCCGAAGATATGAAAAAGTTTCAAGAATATTTGACTTCACATGGTTTACATTGTACGATCCGTGAGTCAAAAGGTTTAGATATATCTGCTGCCTGCGGGCAGCTTCGTGAACAAGAATTAGAAGGAGAAGAGTAATGGCTACACTTGATATATTTATGTTGGGTTTTTTGTTTGTGGTGGCAGTTGTTGGTGTAGGCTGGTTGATCTTTGAATCTCGTTCGGATGATGAGAAATAGAATGAATGTTTCATGTGAAACATTAGGGAACTATATAATATCTGTAGGTCGGGATGTCCTCTTCCCGACATAAATATTCATACAGTAAAAATTATACTCAAGTCATAACATTCAAATCATGTAACATAATAGGTCTATCTTTCAGCACAAATAAATGTCGGGAAGAGATACCCCAAGGGCATTCCCTCTTTGTGTCACAGCACACCCCAACCTACTTGTTGAACACTCTTTCTTCTTTTGGCACTATCAAATCTTTCATATTTCTAAAATCTAATGTACTCTCTATATGAAACTGACTTCCATAGGTAAACTGTAAACTCTGTGCATGGAGCATTAGGCGTGGTGCACCGTGTTGGATGAGTCTGTCTTCTTCGCTTTGTGTCATGTCCAGGTAGTCATCACTTGCAGCAAATGTAGCACCGTAAATTGGGTCGCCTAAGATAGGATGTTTCACGTGAAACAAGTGGATACGTATCTGATGGAGTCTTCCTGTATGGGGGTAACATGCTATAAGGGATGCATCTAATGCCTCATCATACTGCAAGGGTACAAAGTCGGTATGAGAGGCTTTTCCCTCATCCGATATAAAGACTTTGTGTTTGGTTTCTTCATAGCCTCTTTTGTTTACCTTTATCTTTTCAGTAGAGGTAAAGGCTTCAGTTATTTTCCCGTCTACCCATGCCAAATATGATTTTTTAATGCTGCGGTTTTCAAAAGAACTTTTGAGATGATGTTCGGCTTTTTTATGTTTAGATGCCAGAAAAAGTCCTGAGGTTTCCATGTCTATCCTATGTGTGCCATTTGCATTATCCCCTGCAATTTCTCTCACTTCATCTAACATAGAGTAGGGTGTTGACATAGTGTTTGGATGCACTAAAACACCAGAAGGTTTTTCAAAGATCATAAAATTGTTGTTTTGAAAAGTTGGACGAAGACCAGTACCTTTGGGACGAAAAAAGACCATCTCTATGTCACCTTGTACTTTTGTCCCTGTATGTGACATTGATTTACCATCAATGAGGAACCTGCCTTTGGCAATATGCCTTTGTGCTTGGCCTTGTGTATAGTTTAGTGTACGCATGACATAAAGAAAGGCTATAGTCTCTTCTTCAATAAAAAATTTCTCTTTAACAAATGGCATAAATGGTTTACCTCGATGTAACTGATTTTAGGGTAGAATTCTAGCATAAATTACAGATAGATAGGATGTATAATGGTTGAAAGATACGCAAGAGAAGAGATGACACAACACTGGACACAGCAAGCAAGATATGCAGCGTGGCTGGAAGTAGAGAAAGCAGCAGTAAAGGCATGGGCAAAACTTGGAAAGATCCCTCAAGAGGATGCAGATAAGATTGTCAAAAATGCAAAATTTTCAGTAGAACGTATAGAAGAGATCGAAGCGATCACACGACATGACTTAATTGCATTTAACACAAGTGTGAGTGAAAGTCTTGGAGAAGAATCAAGATGGTTTCACTATGGTATGACTTCTTCAGATGCAGTAGATACTGGTGTGGCACTTCAGATGAAAGCGTCACTTGAAATTATTATTGCTGATACCAAGATGCTTATGGAATCCATCAAAAAAAGAGCAGAAGAACATAAGATGACTTTGATGGTTGGGCGTTCACATGGTATCCATGGGGAGCCTATTACCTTTGGTCTTACGTTGGCAGTCTGGTATGATGAAATGGGCCGTCACTTGACGAACTTAGAGCAAACGATGGAAGTAATTGCCGTAGGTCAAATTTCTGGGGCTATGGGTAACTTTGCGCACGCACCACTAGAACTTGAAGAGTATGCCATGGCTGAATTAGGATTAAAACCTGAACCTTGTTCCAACCAAGTCGTGCATAGAGACAGATATGCAAGACTCGCAACTACCTTGGCTTTGATGGCATCATCTGTAGAAAAGTTTGCAGTACAGGTAAGACATTTACAAAGAACAGAAGTCTATGAAGCGGAAGAGTTTTTTGCCAAAGGGCAAAAAGGTTCTTCTGCTATGCCGCATAAAAGAAACCCCATATTGACAGAAAATATTACAGGACTTGCACGGATCATCAGAACCTGCGTTACACCTGCTATGGAAAATGTAGCCTTATGGCACGAGAGAGATATTTCACACTCTTCGACTGAGAGATTTTGGCTGCCTGATGCATTTATTACTACTGACTTTATGTTGCACCGCATGAACAATGTCATCGCCAACCTTACTGTAATGCCCGAGAACATGATGAAAAACCTTAACCTGACCGGTGGGTTGGTCTTCTCTCAAAGAGTGCTCTTAGAGCTTCCTCTGGCAGGTGTAAGCCGTGAAGATGCATACCGTATCGTGCAACGTAATGCCATGAAAGTCTGGGAAGAGATACAGCAGGGTAAATCCAGTACAAATGAGAAAGGTGAATCGCTTTACCTTCAGTACCTTCTTGCAGATGATGAACTGAGAGAGTCTCTTTCAGAAGAGCAGATCAGGGAGTGTTTTAACTTTGACTATTATACAAAGAATGTTGACAAAATATTCGCAAGAGTCTTTCAATAAGAGTATAGAACATCAGCTTGCACGAAATATTTCACGCTGTACTAATGTACAGCTTTAAAATCTTTCGCACAAGCTGATACACTCTAATCTTATTCAGGTCTTGGTGTTACTTTTAGTTTTGTCCAGCTATTAAAAACACCGTTTTTTCTAACTACTCCCCTACAGTACAGCCTTTCAAAAACTATTCTTTCAGCTTATAGATAAGATGTCTAAAAATGATACAACTTTTCAAAAAAAGCCAAGGTAAATTTGAGTAAAATCGGATTACTAATATCACGAAAATATCGTGAACTTGAGGAAACAAAATGATCAGAGTTGTCAAACGAAATGGTAGAATAGAAACTTTAGATGTATCAAAGATCCAGAAATATACAGCAGCGGCTGTTGAGGGGCTTGTCCGTGTCAGTCAGAGTGAACTTGAGGTTGACGCGAAGTTACAGTTCCGTGATATGATCTCATCGGAAGATATACAGACAACACTTATCAAGACAGCAGTTGACAAAATCGACATTGACAGACCAGACTGGACTTTTGTTGCCGCCAGACTTTTCCTTTATGATATCTACCATAAGTCAACAGGCTTTACAGGATACAACCATCTGCGTGAATATTTTGAACGGGGTGAAAAAGAGGGACGTATTGTTCTTGGGCTTAAAGAGAAGTATGATCTTGATGATCTTAATGCCTATCTTAAACCAGAGCGTGACCTGCAGTTTACATACTTAGGGATCAGAACACTGTATGACCGTTATTTACTAAAAGACAAAAAAGGGTCACCTATAGAATTGCCGCAGCAGCTCTTTATGGGTGTGGCTATGTTCCTGGCGCAGAATGAATTTGATTGTCAAACCTGGGCAAAGAAGTTTTATGATATCTTGTCAAAATTTGAAGTAATGGCTGCAACACCAACCTTGTCAAATGCAAGAACACCCAGACACCAATTGAGCTCTTGTTACATTGGATCAACACCTGACAACATAGAGGGTATCTTTGACGGATACAAAGAGATGGCACTGCTTTCCAAGTTTGGTGGAGGGATCGGTTGGGACTGGTCTTTGGTCCGTGGTATGGGTTCCTATATTGATGGACACAAACATGCCGCAGGAGGTATTGTACCTTTCTTAAAAATTGCCAATGATGTTGCCATTGCTGTTGATCAACTTGGTACACGTAAAGGTGCCATTGCTGTTTACATTGAACCTTGGCATGTTGACATTCGTGACTTCCTTGACTTGAAGAAAAACTCAGGAGAAGAGCGTCGTAGAGCCCATGACCTTTTCCCTGCTATTTGGTTGAATGATCTCTTTATGTCAAGAGTGGAAGCAGATGAGATGTGGACACTTTTTGATCCTTTTGAAGTGAAAGAGTTGACAAGCCTTTACGGGGAAGATTTTGAAAAGCGTTATTTAGAGCTTGAAAATTCTGATGATGATATTGTAAGAGAACGTGTTTCCGCCAAAGGCCTTTGGAAAGAGATGCTTCGTTCTTACTTTGAAACAGGGAATCCTTTCCTTACCTTTAAAGACACGGCAAATCGTGCAAACCCAAACAAGCATGCAGGTGTGATCAGATCAACAAACCTTTGTACAGAGATCTTCCAAAATACAGGACCCAATACCTATAAAACACAATTTACCTTTGATGACGGCTCTGTAGAAGCGTATGATGAAAATGAAATGTTAACCGTAGACAACGGTACAACAAAACCTGCAAAAAAGGTAACAGCACTTGACGGCTTAAACGGTAAACAAATTTGGATCGTTGACAAAGAAAAAACAGATGGTGACACAGCTGTTTGTAACCTCGCTTCTGTCAACTTGTCAAAAGTGCATACACAGGAAGACCTGGCAAGGGTTGTTCCTACAGCCATTCGTATGCTTGATAATGTGATTGACTTAAACTTCTACCCTTTGGCAAAAGTAAAAAAGACAAATGAGAAATCTAGATCGATTGGACTTGGTGTCATGGGTGAAGCACAGATGCTTGCAGAAAACAGTATTGAGTGGGGAAGTCATGATCACTTTACAAAAATTGATGAAGTGATGGAGTCATTCTCTTACTATACGATTGAAGCATCGAGTAATCTGGCTTTGGAAAAAGGGAAGTACCCAACTTTTGAGGGTTCAGATTGGGCGAAGGGACTTTTCCCTATTGACAAGGCAAATGAGAATGCCTGTAAACTGGTTGACAGAGGTGGCCTCTTTGGATACAGTCATGACTGGCAGGCCTTAAAAGAAAAAGTAAAAACAGATGGTATGCGCAATGGATACCTTATGGCCATTGCGCCTACTTCTTCCATCTCTATTTTGACAGGAACAACGCAGGCTATTGAACCAGTGTATAAAAGAAAATGGTTTGAAGAAAATTTGTCAGGACTTATTCCCGTGGTGGCACCAAGCTTGTCAGCAGATACATGGCAGTACTATACACCAGCGTATGACTTAGATCAGAATCTTCTTATTAAAGCTGGGGCGATTCGTCAAAAATGGTTAGACCAGGGACAGTCTTTGAATATCTTTATTACCCTTGACAAAGCATCGGGTAAATACCTCAACGAGATTTATATGAATGCCTGGAAGTTTGGATTGAAGTCGACTTACTATCTAAGATCTCAGTCACCTGAATCATCAGGAGATATTGAAGATCGTTCACAAGAATGTGTTGGCTGTCAATAATTCTTTCGTAAAGTTTTTCTCGTTCCCACGATTTTCGTGGGAATGGTTACTTGGACTTCTTCTGATGCAACAGCATCTATATGCATTCCCATGTAAAGCATGGGAACGAGCGTTTATTTGTAAAAACACATTTTATACTACCTAGCAGATAAAATTATCCATTTAAAACCTTTTTTGGAGCTATGCTATGAAAAATAAAATAAAACTGCTTATTTTGGCTTGTATAATTTTGATTTTTGTTTCATTTTTGTTTTATTTTTGATTGTTGTCGGGAAGAGGGCACCCCAAGGGTATTTCCTCCTTGTGTCACAGCACATCCCGACCTACGATTATTCACCTTTGTAAAGTTGTCTTGGTCTAGCAATCTTCGAACTCTCATCTTTTTTAAATTCTATCCATTGGGTGATCCATCCGACGGTTCTGCCTATTACAAAAATAGGGGTGAACATAGATTTTGGTATTTTAAGGGCCGTTAAGATGATACCTGTATAGAAATCTATATTAGGGTATAGATTACGTGAAATAAAGTATTCATCGTTGAGGGCGATCTCTTCTATTTTTCTTGCGATCTTCATCAGTTCCGTATCCAGGTTTAATTCATCCCTTAGTTCATCTTGCAGATCTTTAAGTATTTTAGCGCGGGGATCAAAGTTTTTATAGACACGATGTCCAAAGCCCATAAGCCTAAAATTATCTTGGGGGTCTTTTGCTCTTTTTATAAAGGCTTCTACGTTGTCAACTGACCCAATATACTCAAGCTGTGCAATAACAGACTCATTGGCTCCCCCATGTGCACGTCCCCACAGGGCAGCGATACCCGAAGAGATAGCCACATAAGGGTGTGCCCCGGTAGAGGCTACACCGCGTACCACAGTGGTAGAGGCATTTTGTTCATGGTCTGCATGCAGCGTGAAGATGGTGTCAAGCGCACGGACCTCTATATCTTTAATATCTTCATGTCCTTCACAACAAAGATGCATCTTCCCTCCCGGATAGGCTCGCATCATGGTAAGAAAGTTCTTTGTAAAGCCCAGGTCAATATCTGGTTCGATAAAGGGGATGCCTAAGGATTGCCTATAGGCAAAAGCAGCAATAGTTGGGATCTTGGAGATGATGCGGTGTGCCATTTCAAGGTACGCATTTTCATCTTTTATATTAATGTGCTCATCATAAAAGGAAGCCAATGCTGTGACTGCAGCGGAAAGCGTTGCCATAGGGTGTGCATCATCCGGGAAGGCATCAAAGAGTTTTTGAAGACCTCTATGCAGGAAGGCCCGGTGGCGTATTTCTAAGTCAAAGGCTGTCAGTTCATCTTTTGAAGGGAAACGTTTGTTCAAAAGCAAAAAGCAGGTTTCCATGTAGCTGTGATGTTTGGCTAAGTCTTCTATGGCTATACCACGGTAGCGAAGTTCACCTTTTGCCCCATCTATGAATGTAATGCTTGATTCACATGCCGCGGTAGCAGTGAAACCCGGATCATAAGTGAATAATCCAGTGTCTGCAAAAAAAGTACGAATATCTAACACAGAAGGTCCTCTTGTCCCCTCTAATATAGGATATTCATAGTGTTCACCAGTTTGGTTATTTATGAGTGAAAAGGTATTTTTAGGCATTATCGTCTCCTTTTGGAAATATCTTTTTTATGTCTAAATATAGTATTCTTGTGTAGAGTATGTGTGTATTTCTAAGGGGGTGATCATATATATCTTCTCATTTACAAGGTATTCAAGTATACCTTTCTATCGTGGTGCAATAAATTGACATCCTAAACGATATTTGGTTGATTCACATAGCTACTCTGTTAAATCATTTAAAAATTGTGTCTCGTCAAAGGTTAAGTCAAGATAGTCTGTAATGACCTTTAGATCTCTTTCTGCATTGCCCAAACAGGAAGTTGCACCGGGGCTGGGGGTCATATTGAAGATAATACCATTACCCGGATTGATAGAAGCCTCTCCCAGCATGAGTTTTTCTTTCTCTTTGTCAAGAACTTGGGGGCGTACCCCTCCAAAACCTTGTGCATAGTGAATATCATCCACCGAGAGGGACGGGACGATTTTTTGTGCATCTTTTACAAAAAGACCTTTGTTGATGAGGGGTACTTCAAAAAGGAAGTTTCTAAATACATAGTTTCGGATGTCCGAATCTTTCAGCAGGTCCCAGAAAATCTTTACAATGTGAAGATCAAAGTTTAGGGTCTTGAAAAAATCCAAATAAGTGCCAGATTTATATCGCTCAAGTTTAGGCAACATCAGCGCAGTGGGACCAAAACGTGTTTTTTCATCTGCCAGTATGTCGGGGTCTCCATGCAGGGCAGCAAAAGGGAGTTTGTTGTTTTGTACCATGTAGACTTTTCCGTTAAGGAAGTGACCTTCTGTCATATAAAAACTCCCTGCCATAGGCAGACATCCCATATGTTTGCCATAGCCCATGCGGTGCGCTAAAAAAAGAGAGTGTGCACCGGCATTCACAACGACAAAGTCTGCAGTATAGGTTTCGCCATTCTTGCAGGATAATCCAAACGTTTTGTCCTCTTTCTGGACAATATCGCTGACTTGTGTATTGTAAAAAATATCAGTAGTGATCTTTTGGTTCTCTTTGGCTTCTTTGACCAAGGCTTCAGACATAGCACCGTAATCAACCGTTGTATATTGGGTATTTGTCCCTATGGCAATAATAGGTTCAGGCCGTACCTGTGTCTGTGCTTTGTCTGTGTACACAACTTTTGGTTCCTCTTCTTTAAGTTTGTCAACATCCCACAATTCAAGATAGGGAAAGAGTTCTTTAAATTCATGGTAACGATTTTCTATAAAGTGTACCTCTTTCTCTCCCACTCCCAGAGCCATTTTTTGGTGCTTGAACATGATCTTGTCTTGCAGTCCATACTGTAAACAAAACTTTTCTACCATTTTGGCAGTACGTTTGGTGACTTTTGCTTTTTCCAAAGTATAATTGGTTTCAATGTCACCAATATGAATGGTTTGTGAGTTTGAGGTGGCCTTGGTGTTGAGTGTCGCCAGGGCTTCATATTTCTCAAGGAGACAAAGTGACTGGACATTGGTATATTTTGCCAGTTCATAAAAAAGGGCAGTTCCTGAGATACCACCACCGACTATTAGTACATCATAATGATTTTTTTTCATCTATATTTCTTTTTTAAAGTGTTTTAAGTGCATTGGCTATGGTACTAGCAATCGTCTCATAATTTTTGACATCCAAGAGTCTCTCTTGACCTTTTTGACCTACGGCAGTAACTTCTTCTTTGCTGAGCGTTAAGATGTGGCGTAGTTTTTCCTGTATATCTTGTACGGTAAAGTCACAAAACCAGGCATCTTCTGCATCTGTAAATATGTCAGAAGTGTGCTCGGAATGCGTCATAAGACATGGCACGGCAGAAGCGTAGTAGTCAAAGACTTTCACCGGTGTCGTTGTATTATAGACAGGAAGATCAGGTAATAAGGCAATGCCTACATCTGCCTTGGCAATAAGTTCAAGCAGGGCATCTTTGGTTTTTGCATTGTAGAGTTTAATATTTTCTCTTATTGTAGGATATTCTTCCAAGAGTGTATAGGCGAACTCTATATCTCTTGTAGAGATATAGAGCTTCCACGCGTTGTTTTCCAATACACTGAATGCTTTTAATATAGTATCAAAATGCCGCACCTTGTCCAGGGTACCTACATAAACAAATCGTACCTCTTCTCCTTCATGTTGC
>DQVY01000241.1 GCA_015661535.1 Sulfurovum sp.
CCTTCTGTCTATGTGGAAGTGTTGAACAAACGTCTCATTGTTTTGGGTGAGGTCAATAAGCCGGGGGTCATACCGATAGACAAAGAGAAAATGACTCTCTTTGAAGCCTTGGCTTTTGCAGGAGACCTGACAGATGCTGCGGTACGAACCAATGTGGTCATACTCTCTAACAGTCCTTCCAAAGGCATACAAATGCGTACCGTGGACTTGACCAACTTCGATACGATGAAGTATGCCTCTTTAATGTTGAGACCCAATGACATTGTGTATGTACAGCCAAATGAATGGAAAGAATTCAGAGTGGCATCTGACAACTATACGGCACCCTTTGAAACGATCACGAAACTTGCTGCACCATTCGTAACATTGAAGTACTTATTTGACTAAACAATAGGAGAAATGGTGAAGTATATATGGGCCTTTTTGTTTTTACTGGGCCCTGTGTATATCTCTGGCTCCTCTTACATCTTGGTCAATCTCTCTGAACAAAAAGCCTATGCCATTGAAGATGGCTATGTGCTCTTTGAAGGACGCATCTCTTCGGGGAAACCCGGACGGGAAACCCCCGAAGGTGAGTTTAGAATATTGCAAAAGAAACGTGTGCATACATCTAACCTATGGCCCAAACCCAAAGGTGGGGCAAAAATGCCCTATATGATGCGTTTGACCAATGATGGCATCGCCATGCATTTGGGCTACGTACCCAATAAAGCTGCCTCTCATGGCTGTATACGGCTTAAAAAAGGCTTTGCACAGAAGATGTTCAAGTGGGCGAAAGTAGGCACAGCAGTGTATGTAGAAGGGGATGCCGCGCTTTATATGGGTGGACGAAAGTCACATGTGGCGTATGACAGTGATTATGGGGTAGTTGATTTTCATGATTGAATGTAAAATGCACCACCCTACGTATGTTAATTTCTATTAAATTCAATGCACCCTACGGAAACTTTTAAGAATCAATACGATCACTATTATTTCGATACCTATGAGTAAAAAATGCAGATCATAGACTTGTTCCTGCGGGCTTTTTATGCCGTAATATGCGAAAGCTTTATAGAGGAAGTATGAAACTCCCATTCCTGCCAAATAGCCTAACTGTTTTGCTGTATCAAGTTTGGTTAAAAGGGTATCGGTCTTGAGTAACAGTGTCTCTGCCCGTACCAAATAGCTTCCAAAAACAAAGGTGATCTGGTAGCCAATGTAGAGCAGCAGGGCTGTTTGGTAGCTGTAGGATGCATAGATAAAATAGAGCATTGCCAAAAGCAGTACTGCTTCTACAAAAAGAGAGATCTTGAAAAACCACGCTGCATTGAGAATATAGTGGTAGAGCCGCGCTACCCCCAGCATGAGAAGTGCGAGTATGACACCACCGAGTGAATAGATGGACGGTTCAAGCGGTGCATACAGTGTAAAGATTGCACCCACCGACAAACCCAAGAACAAGGAGTTGAAGAATTTGTAGCGGATGAACCATGTGGGTTGGATTTTTAGCATGTTGTATTGTATCCTATTTGTTATTGTAGGTCGGGATGCCCTTTTCCCGACCTACGGATTAGAAGTTGTATTTTAATTTTGCATAAAGACTTGCACCTTCTGCAGCATAGTTGTAGACAGATTGGTACTCTTTGTTAAAGATATTTCTTGCATGGAGGTTCAGGTCTACATTTTCTGCAAGTTTTGTTGAAAAATTCAGGTTCCACAGCGTGTAGTTTCCTGTGGGTACATTTGAAGCAACCGGATAACCTCCATCAGTATCGAGACGGTCACCAATATATTGGGCATCTATACCAATAGATGAATGTGTATCAATATAGTATGAAATGCTGGCATTCAGCGTATCTTTTGCACGTCTTGGAAGGTCTGTGCCATCTTCTTTTTCAAAGTCTATAAGGTGGCTGTAGTTTGCCGAGAGTATGAGCTTTTCAAGTGGCGCATAGGTACTTGAAATTTCAAGTCCAGAGAATTTTGAAGTACCCTCTATGTTTTGGTAGCCTCCGATAAAAGTGACAGGGTCAAGGAAATAATCGATCGTATTTTCTACGGTATTGTTAAAGTAAGTAACAGTTAAAAGTTTTTTATAGCCAGCAGAGATGTCGAAACCTTTTGTGTAACTTGGGTTCAGCAGACTTCCCGGTGCAGGATTTGCTAGCTGATAAGCACTAGGTGCATCATAAGAGCTGTAGTAGTTCGCAGATGTTTGAAACCCTTCCATGAAGGTATGGTCATGTTTTACACCGATCTTATAGGTTGTTTTGTTGTCAAAGGCATCATAATTGTCATAGCGGAGGTTGGTTTCAATCAGGGTATTTTCGTTGATGTTATAGAGGTTTGAAATATAGACCGCTTTGTTTACATACGCAGCCTGGCTTGCAGGAGAATCGTTGTATTGATTGAATCCGTCTATGTCTTTGTATTCAAGACCGAGGATCACTTTGCCTACAGTGTAGTCATAGGTATTGATGAAAGAGTACTCTTTGAGTATGGCCTTATAGTTATTGACAGCATCACCAAAAAACCCTGTGGTAAAATAGCTTCTTTCATACTCACCTTTGCTCGCATGAAGCAGTGCAGTATAGTTGTCTAGTTTAAAATTATAATCTAAAGCATAGTTACTTTGGTCTCCTGTGGCATTGCTATAGTCATCATTTGCCTGAGCCAATGAAAATGTATCGTCAAATTCTGTTTTTGTTTTGTAGCGGTTATAGCTTAGTAAAATGTTATTGTTCTCATTGAATGCATAGCCAAATTTTACATTGGCATTTTTGTTTTCATAGGCATCTGCTTCTGCATCTCTTGGTGCCAATGAAGAAAAACTGTTACTTTGAAGGTAAGAACCCAATACCTGTGCAGTGATCTTTTCATCTTTGTAAGAGAGGTCAGCATCTACCCCTTTTGTATTGTATGAACCTAAAGAGAGTGCCAATGAACCATGTACACCAGACTTAGGTGTTTTGGTAATGATGTTGATCACACCAGCAGAAGCATTGGAACCCCAGATGGAACTTGAGCCTCCTTTGATGATCTCTATTTGTTCGATGTTGTTGGTCATGAGACTGTCAAGGAGTGCTCTTCCATCGGTAGTACTGGGGTCATTGAGTCTCATACCATCCAGGAGAACAAGTACTTTCCCTGAATCCATACCTCTTACAAAAAATGATGTCTGTTGTCCGAGACCTCCTGCTTGCGTGACTTGAATGCCTGCTTGTGTCTGGATGACCTGTGCCACAGTCTGGTAGCCTTTCTCTTCTATCTCTTCAGCAGTGACGACTGTGATGTTTGCCGTGGTCTCGCTGATGCTTTGAGAGCTTTTGTTCGTAGAGACCACAGTGATCTCTTCCAATGTTTCTTCTGCGTAGGTCTGTGTTGTAAGTAGTAGTGTTGCCGTGATGAGGCTTAAGGTTTTTGTTGTCATAAAATTTTCCATAATGTGTTATTGTATTATCGTATTGTATTTTGGTGGGTATTCCCTAAAGGGATACACTTCGATAAAATGCACCACCCTACAATGGATAAATGTGTGTTGAAGGGTAGGCTTTTTAAGTCCACCAAGAAATAGTATCGGGTTGGTTCAAGAGGTAAAAGCAGGCGGTGCAGTTTTATGTGGTGTCAAAGAATAGGCAAGTTTATGGTACTGATAATTACTGTCGAGTGTACACAACTTATGTAAAGTGGCGTACATTGCGATAACGGTTAAAGTAAAGTACTGTTTACTGTGTCCACGTAGATGTTTTTTCATGTGCGAATTATAGCTCGCATATCTTACTATTAAATTAAATAAAGTATAATCGCTATAATTATTCACAGGAGCACTTAATATGGCAATTGAAACAGTACAGTCAACAGAGGATTTTAAAGCATTGGTAACAGAAGTTACTTCACAAGCAGGCTACAGAGAGCCTATAGCCTTTGGTATCGCAAGGGTAGACAGAGGTCAAAAGAATGCAGAGAAGATCTTGCAGGCAAACTTTGGACTCATTAACTGGAAAGAGAACTTTGGTTCTGCTGCTGTGTTCATTAAAGCACTGCAAGAGGCTAAAATAGAGGTAGACTTTTCGGGCACTGAATCTGTGGCAACCATTAATGAAAACTTCGTGAACAATGCCATGGCAGCCTTTGCACCTTATTTGGCAGAAGCTACGGGTGAGGCACACAAAAATGTACAGGTGATCAAAACACTTGCAAATATGGAAGACATTGGGAAAAACTTTAGAATTGTCTTTTTGTTTGAAGATGCCAATGCACAGTCGGTTGAAGCAGTATACTTGAAACTCTATGCACTCTCTCAAAGCAAAGCAGAACTTAGAAAAGTAAATCTTAATGGCGCCTTTGGCATCTTGTCAAATGTGGCATGGGTAGGGAACACGCCGTATGAGCTTGACTACCTGAGAGAGAACGAGATAGAGATGAAACTCAACGGTACCTATCCAACGGTAGACTCTGTCGATAAATTCCCAAGATTCTTACAGCATATCATCCCTGCGGACAATACAAGAATTCTTGAAGCCTCTAAAGTACGAATGGGTGCACAATTGGCTGCGGGTACTACAGTGATGCCGGGTGCTTCATACATCAACTTTAACGCGGGTACGCTTGGTCCTGTGATGGTTGAAGGGCGTATCTCTTCTTCTGCGATCGTGGGTGCGGGTTCAGATGTTGGTGGCGGAGCGAGTATCTTGGGTGTACTGAGTGGTACAGACGGGAATCCTATCAGCATTGGTGAGAACACATTACTTGGGGCAAACTCAACCTGTGGTATTCCTCTTGGTGATGCCTGTATTATTGATGGTGGTTTGGCTGTTTTTGCAGGGACAAAAGTGAAGGTACATCCAGATGAGTTGACGAAGATCGCTGCGGCAAATCCGGAGGCGAAACTTGAAGGAAAAACGACGTTTAGAGCAGATGAGTTACAAGGACTTTCCGGGCTTCATTTCAGACAAGATTCTACTACAGGTGAGATCATTGTCAGACGCAGTACGCGTGAAGTGGTCTTGAATGAGGATCTGCATTAAGATTTGAATATATTGTATAATATATAGAATTGTAGGGTGGTGCATTTTATCGAAGTGTATCCTTTTAGGGAATGCCCACCGAATATGCCATGATGGTTTTGAAGAAAATAGTTTGTTTCAGCAATGATTGTTAAAAAGGTGGGCACAAGTGCGCCACCCTACGAAGAGTAATTGTATTCATTTTCATATGAACGTGGAAACAAAAAGGAAAAATATGCGTGTAGATAAATGGTTGTCGGCTGTGAATGTGGTGAAGCGTCGTACGATCGCTACAGATATGTTGAAGTCCGGGGTTGTTTTTATTAATGATCTGAAGGCTAAGGCTTCTAAAGATGTGAAGATCGGGGATAAGATCACTATTGAGTATTTGAAAGGTCCAAAGTCTTATGAGGTCTTGCAGATACCTAAGACCAAGACCATACCAAAATCACAAAAAGAAGAGTATGTAAAAGAGCTGTAGGGTGGCGCATTTTATCGAAGTGTATCCCTTTAGGAAATGCCCACCACATAAATAATATGCTTTGGAAGTAAAATAGTTTATTGTAAAATAACTGTTAAGAAGGTGGGCACAAGTGCACCACCCTACGTAGAGTAGTTAAGCATTCTCACGTACAACGTGGGAAAGAGTGAGTAGCAGTGAGCAGTGAGCAGTGAGCAGTGAAAAAAAGGAACATGATGAATATAAGAACCCAATTTGAAAAACTCTTTAACAATGAAATGTCCACAGAAGAAGCACGTCAATTTCTTATAGGCCTGTATGAAAAAGGTGAGACTGCTGAAGATATAGCTGCTGCTGCTTCAGTGATGCGTGTACACTCCATTACACTCGATCTCTCTCCGGTATTAAAAGATAAAGCCATAGACATTGTGGGTACAGGCGGTGATAGATCTGGGTCTTTTAACATCTCAACAACGGTCTCATTACTTTTGGCTTCTATGGGAGCAGTGGTAGCCAAACATGGGAACAGAAGCATTACGTCAAACTCTGGTTCTACGGATGTGCTTGAGGCATTGGGGATCAACCTTGATCTGAGCATTAAAAATAAGATGAAGATGCTGGAAGAGACAGGCTTTTGTTTTTTCCCTGCTACAGACCATCACCCTGCAATGAAACACATTATGCCTATACGTAAGAGTATTGAGCATCGTACTATTTTTAATATTTTGGGACCTTTGACCAACCCTGCCGGAGCAGAAAAATACCTTTTGGGTGTGTTTAACCCCTCGTTTATACGACGTATGGCAGATGCCTTGGTAAAATTAGGGGCTAAAAGAGCGTATGTGGTGAGTTCTTATGATGGTATGGATGAGATAGGTCTTGCAGGCAAAAGTGCCTTTGCCTTTGTTGAAAATGGAAAAGTCACTGAGGGTGAAATAGACCCAGAAGCCTATGGATTTACTTTGGCACCTAAAGAAGCAATACAGGGTGGAGATGCAGTTTTTAATGCTCAGATCACAAGAGATATTTTATCGGGTAAAGAGCAGGGGGCCAAAAGAGACATTGTGGTACTGAATGCGGCATTTGCCTTGTTTGTAAATGGTGATGTTGCGAGTATAGAAGAAGCGATCGAGAAGATTAAAGTGAAATTAGAGAGTGGAAAAGCTATTGAGCATTTGGACATGATGGTCAATGTGTCACAAAAGCTCGCGTAGGGTGTCAATTTATTGCACCTTTTTACAGGACAATGGTATGGTTTTATGTTTCAATTTCCATTCAATTCAAATGGGGATTTGACGGTGCATTGAAATGCACCCTACAGGAGAGGGATATCGTATGAAAGAAATAACAGCATCATTATCAGAACTGGACAAGGTTGTCACCTACCTTAATGAAACACTCTCTCAAAATGCTATTGTCTTCCTTCGCGGAGATCTGGCAGCAGGAAAAACCACACTCACCCAGGCCATTGCAAAAGCCAAAGGTATAGCCGGAGAAGTGACCTCTCCTACCTTTTCTCTTCAGCAGTGTTATGCGGGGGACAATGGGCAGAGTTTGTACCATTATGACCTTTACAGACTTGATCATGAGGAGTTTATGCAGCTGGGTCTTTTTGAAGAGTTTGAAAAAGAGGGCTGGCATATGGTTGAGTGGGGTTCTGACACACTTAAAGCCTTTTTAGAGAGCGTTGGCTATAATGTAGCACTGATAGAGATAGCGCCAGTTAAACATGGCAGAATTTATAAGATAGAGACATAATATGCATACACTTGAAGCCAAAAACCTTGCCAAAACCATCAAAAAAACAAAGATCGTACATGACATTTCACTTCGTGTAAAAAGCAAAGAGATCGTAGGACTTTTAGGTCCTAATGGTGCGGGGAAAACCACCTCTTTTTACATGGTTTGCGGCTTAACAGATGCTACCGAAGGTCAGGTCTTTCTGGATGGTGAAGAGATCACAAAGTTGCCTTTAAGTGCCCGTGCACAGATGGGCATAGGGTACTTGCCGCAAGAGTCCAGTATTTTTAAAGACCTTACGGTGGAAGAGAATCTGCTCATTGCAGCAGAAGCCTTAAAACTCAAAAAAGAGGTGCTTGGACCGCGTATAGAAAAACTACTTGAGATCTTTAACATTGAGCCTATACGTTCACGATTGGGGATCCGTCTGAGTGGGGGTGAGAGAAGAAGGGTGGAGATAGCAAGAGCATTGGTGGGTGAACCGAAGTTTTTACTGTTGGATGAACCATTTGCAGGGGTAGACCCTATTGCGGTTTTGGATATACAAAATATTATCAAGCAGTTGGTGGAACTCGATATGGGCATACTGATCACAGACCATAATGTACGTGAAACCCTGGGGATATGTGACAGGGCCTATGTGATGCGTTCGGGTGAGATGTTGGCTACTGGTACGAGTGAAGAGATCACTAATGATGAGAATGTACGGAAACATTATTTAGGTGAGCATTTTACGTTTTGATGTGTAGGGTGGTGCATTTATGCCCACCAAATGAAATGATATATAAAAAATATTGTCTGTAATGATGATGTTCAAAAGGTGGGCATTCCCTAAAGGGATACACTTCGATAAAATGCACCACCCTACGGAGTATTATGAAACTTTCTGATATAAA
>DQVY01000048.1 GCA_015661535.1 Sulfurovum sp.
AGTGTATGCAGGTTCTGAGCACCCACATACAGCACAAATCAATAAGGAAGCGTAATCATGGCAACTATTTATGCAACAGGAAAAAGAAAAGCGGCGATCGCTAAAGTTTGGATGACTCCAGGTAACGGTGAAATGCTTATCAATGGTAAGACGCTTGACCAATGGTTAGGTGGACACGAAACACTTAAAATGAAAGTAAGACTTCCTTTAGAACTTACTAAACAATTAGAGAGCATGAACATTAAAGCAACGACACTTGGTGGCGGTTATGCTGCACAGGCAGATGCTTTAAAACATGGTATTACTAAAGCATTGGTAGAATTTGAACCAACATTTAGAGCTATCTTGAAACCAGAAGGTTTACTTACTCGTGACTCTAGAGTTGTTGAGCGTAAGAAACCAGGTAAGAAAAAAGCGAGACGTTCTCCACAATTTTCAAAAAGATAGTCGGTTCTTACCACTATTTTTTACAAAGTCTCTTTCGAGGCTTTACTCCTTTGCAAGAGATTTTCTCTTGCAAAACTATACTTCTCTTTTATCTCTCTAAAAAATCTAATGACTTTTACTTACAACAATCAGCATTTTAATGTTGATCACTATAAATCTAAAAAATTGCCATATTTTACAGGTACGCATTTTACGTGCAAAGCTTCCTGGTATCATGGTGAGGTTAAATTGCTCATTGAGGGCAAAATTTTCTTCTTCTTTTTTCATTTTATCTCCTTAACTATTTTTCTTTATATTGAGGGCTTTATCGCTTAGGCGTTTATTCGGGAATAAACGTCCAGCCTGGCTTGAGTTTGGCTTTCCAGATAAACATATGGTGTAAGATATGTTTTATCCAGTGTCCTGCAAGACCAATTTCTCCAAAGGTGTAGTCTGTATCACGTCCTGTTCCAGGATACTTTTCGTAATCAGGTACTACAGGGTAGACTGTCATTGCAGCGGCTGTACCGGTGAGAAGACCTTTACCAGCCGATGCTACACAGGCTGCACCCATCTCTGCCATAGAAGCTTCATGGAGATGTGCTTCTTTTCCTTTTTTGATCATATCACAAACAGAGTGAGCAACTGCTTTACCGATGATACCTGCGGGCATACCTGTCCGTGGTGGTGTCGGGTTGATCGGTGTCCCGTTAGCAGATGTCATAGGTTTTGAGATCAAGTGAGGTGGTGCAAAAGCAATACCTGCTGCAAATATGTTCTCAAATGTTGGGTTTTGATAGGTTACAGGCCAGTCAGATGCTTTCCAGTTCTCATACGCACCGGCATCATACTTGGCATCTACTTTCATAAATCCGTTAGGAGCAAAGAGTGTGTCTGTCATATCTGAACCGTCTTTGTCATAGGCTTTGAGACCTACTCCCCCAAAAGGAGGGATAAGCATTGCAAAGTCAAATGTCTCTTCATGCATGGTACCATCGAGAAGTTCATACTCTATTTTTCCTTCTTCTACTTTAGAAGTATGGGCACCAATGATCCACTCTACATTTCTTTCGGCATAGAGGGATTCTGCAAACAGTTTAGAACTGACTGCATAGCCTCCCACTTTCATATGTAATCCTCCCATACCAAAGTCTCCTAAAAAGGCTTCATTGGAGATCCACTTGATATCTAACATATCTCGTACACCTGCTTTTTTGGCTTCATGCTCTATGTTGAAAATATATTCAAAAGCGGCCCCTTGACAGGTACAGAGACCATGTCCTGTTCCTACAAGTATTTTTTGTCTTTCACCTGCTTTTGCTTTTTCAAAGATCTTGCTGAGTTCTTGGTTTGCATGTACTGCATGGTCAGCCGTACATACAGAAACAGTATGTCCTCCCAGTCCCCCTTTACCGTCACCTAAACCTTCTGTCGCATCAAAATTCAGTTTTGGTCCTGTGGCATTGACAAGATAGTCATAGGTGAGTTCTTCCGTTTCTCCTACTTTACCTTCTTGTGTGTACGATATGACAATATAGGGTTTGTCATCCTCCATTTTACCGTTAGGATGGATCTCAGTTGCAAAAGCTTGTCTGTAATCTATGCCTGCTTTCTCATAGACTGGGGCTAAAGGAAAGACTACGTCTTTTTTTTGCATTTGTCCTACACCTACCCAAATATTTGAGGGTATCCAGTTCCATTGAGAATTGGGTGTGATCACCACAACCTCATGTTCCTCTCCTAGCCATTTTTTTGCAAATGTTGCAGTAGTATGTCCTGCAACACCTCCACCCATTACGATTAACCGTGCCATGAAAATTCCTTATGTAAATTTGATATACTTAAGTGTAAGAGTTTATATTTTAAAAATGAGTTAAAATTATAAAAATTAATCATATTCATTATAAATACTTATTATTGACGTATAATTGTCTAGTATTAAAACACCAAAAAAGAATACTCTGCTTATCAATATTATTTATTTTATTGGGAGAAGATAGGTCCGAATAACCCTAAAATTACTAAACTATGTTACTATTTTATCACTGATACCATTTAGAAAGAGGATAGATATAAAACATATGAAGATAGCCTTGATAAAGATCTTTTTATTTCTGTTGACAGTGTACCCTCTTTATGCGCACACATGGAACAACCCGCATAATAAAGATGCTGTCTCAAAAGAGACACTTTTTGCGGCCTTTTCCCAAGCTCCTAAACATTTAGACCCCGTACGTTCTTACAATGCCAATGAGTGGATGATCTTAGGGCAGGTGTATGAACCTCCATTACAATACAACTACCTCAAAAGACCCTATGTTTTAGAGCCTCTTACGCTTACACGCATGCCAGAGATCACTTACCTGGATGTAAACGGCACTGTGGTAGATGAGAACAGTACAGGCATTGCATTCTCACGTTATACATTAACACTTAGAGATGACATAAAGTTTCAAAACCATCCTGCTTTTGTGAAAGAGAAAAATGGGAGCTTGAAGTATGGCGATTTAAGCGAAGAGGCGTTAAGTCACATAGAAACGTTACATGATTTTGAAGAAAAAAGTACCCGACACTTAGAAGCTTCAGACTATGCCTATGCGATCAAAAGAATGGCAGTACGTGCCTATCATTCTCCTATTTTAGACAACATGGCATCTTATATTGTAGGGTTAAAACGTTATTCTGAAATGATTTCAAAGATCGCTGATGATACAAAGAAAAAAGGGAAGAGGCTAGACCTGCGTGGTTACGACATTGAAGGGGTAAAGGTGATAGATACTCAAAGACTCAGTATCACCATTCAGGGGAAGTACCCGCAGTTTTTGTATTGGCTCTCCATGTATTTCTTTGCTCCTATCCCCTGGGAAGCAGACCTTTTTTACCTGCAAAAAGGCCTGATAGAAAAGAACTTGACACTCAATTGGTTTCCAGTGGGAACAGGTGCCTATGTCTTGACAAAAAATAATCCCAGTCGCCAGATGGTACTCAAAGCCAATGAGAATTTTCATACAGAGTATTACCCCGCACTGAGAGAAAAAGAAAAAAAAGAGAGCAATATAGAAGAGGCACTTTTGGAAGATGCAGGTAAAAAACTTCCTTTTATTAAAGAAGTGGTGTTTAGCCTTGAAAAAGAGAGTATTCCTTTATGGAATAAATTCTTGCAAGGCTATTATGATGCTTC
>DQVY01000240.1 GCA_015661535.1 Sulfurovum sp.
CAAATGCCTGGAGTTGTGCTTGTGTCTGAGAAAAGTATTGTTCCCAGAATGCAGTAAGCATTTTAAGTGTTTTGGCATCTCTGTAGCCTTTTTTATCTGTGGTTCCTGCACCGATCACATAGACTTTGGCTTGGTCAAAGTTAGCTAAGTGTCCGGATTTTTTCACTTTATCCAACTCTTTGCTGACATCTATCTTTTTAATATTTCCCTGTTTGTAAAACGTAGTAATCGAAGAGTGTTCTATCATGTCTGACACCAACAAAATAACTTTTTCTTTGGCTGATGACTTCTGAATGATGTGTTTAGCAATGTCATTTAAAGACTTGATGATGTCGGAATGAGGTAATTTTTTGTTTGCTCCTTTCAAAACACCTACCAATGCTTTGGTGGCTTTTTTCTTTGCAAACTTATACTGACCATTCATACACCCTTCATATTTACGTAAAGTTTTTTTTGCAATGTCATTTTTTGAACCATCAGGCAAAAGGGCTTCAACTTTTCCTGAATAAGCCACATCTGTGTATTTTCCATTCGCGTTTGCGGAAAAGGAAGCGATGGTCACGGCATAGCCATTTTTAATGAACTTCATCATATTTTTGTAGGTGTAGATCATCATATTTTTGTCCAGCGGGGTGGTTTGGTCCACTAAAATAAATAGCTCTTTTTCTATACCGGGGTTAGGGTTGTTCATGTGAAGCGCATCATAACAACTGGGGACATCATTACGTGCTAAAAGCAGGCTTGAGAAGGTGATGAGAGTTAAAAGTAATTTACGCATACTATTTGTCCTCAAAAGTTAAGTATTGTTGGAAGGTTCTGTCTTTATTGTTTCTGAGTATGGCAGTGGTTTCAGCATCTGTTCCCGAGTTATCATTAATAATATTCATTTGATGCTGTAACTTTTGCAGCTGCCGTTGTGCCACACGTGCAATGTTTGTTTTGGCTCTTTCATAGTAAGACAAAAATGCTTTTTTGGTAGAAAAACCACGTAGGCATTCATAGGCATTTTTAGACTCACGTCCTGCAAAATCCCAGTGCATCCCAAAGAAAATACCCAGTATCTGTATAAATACAAACATCAATCCCAATATAATAAAGGTTGCATCGCCACCTTTTTGGTTGGTATCATCTTCTATGCTTACACTAGATGTTTGTGCAGCTGCTGTATTGGTCGTCTCTGCTACACTTTCTCCAAAGAGGCTGGAAAGGTCATCTTCGGCCTCGTCTGTACTGCTGTCGCTAAAGAGTGCATTTATGTCTGCATCACTGCCTGTGTCTGCTGCACCAAATGGGGAAGCATCATCATTAAAGATGTTCATCGCTGACTCGTGTGAAGAGGCAATTTCCTGTGTTAGTGCCTGGTGTCGAATGTAAGTGGCACCAATGGCTACGGCAAAGATAAAGAGCAGTGTCAAAATGGTTTTAATATAGCTTGTTTTTACCTTATCATTGACATCTAGACGGTTTAACATACGAATGTAGTTTGGTGATTTTTCATCATCAAAAGTATTGTCTATGGTGATGAGCTGCTCATCTGGTTTCAGGTCTCTCCAGTTTGAACCGCCTGCATTGTCATTTTTGTACCAACGTCTGATCTTTTTAATGAGTGTGTTTTTATGTAACTCCTGCCCTGTCATGTGTGTCAGCCAAACGAGTAATATAGCCAACATAGCAGCCACACCAATGGCACCTTTTTGCTGCGTGGCTTCTGATGCACCGGGAATGGTAAATCCGGCCAATACATAGGCAAAACCAAAGGCTTCAATAATCACAAGCGCAAAGATCATTACCCAAATGAGTGTAGGGGTAGGTTTACGTCCCAATTCTCCTATAGAATGTAAGTATGACTTTGCTTCGTCAAATGACTCCGAGTCTTTGTCTACTTTCTCATAAAAGTTGTAGTAGTCACGACAAAGTCTCTCTTCAGAGTAAAACCATTTGTGGTTTTGGTCGAAGCCTTCAATGTCTTTTGATAAACGTGCTATGTTCCCTATGAGAGGAAAATTATAAGTAAAATTAAGCCACCAAAACTTTACTTCTTGCCAATGTGTAATAATAAATGCCAAAACAATAGCACCAAATGCCACTAAAATTGTCTCAACCTGATGCTGCAGTATAAATCCCCAGATCTCTTCCATTTTTCTTCCTTGTAATATAGTAGGATTATTATAGCTAATTGAACCCTATGATTAGCCTAGATATTGATAAGGTATCTTGTGAATATCATGAGTGCAATAGAAAAGAGGAAATGTTGTTACTATGCCAATACTAACCCAAAAGGGTGATGATTTATATATTTTATAAGACTATAATACAGGTTAAAGTAATTATTACTTTAATAATATAACAAGGATCAAGTATGAAGGCTCTTCTCTCTCTGATAATTAGTATTGTTTTTCTATTTTTTGTAAGTGCATGTGGGGGAGGCGGTTCCAGTGGGAGTGCTCCCTCAGGAGAGATCACTGCCCCAGTGGATACCCCTCCAGACGATAATCTTGCACTCGATGATTTTGAAGATGCCGTGCCTCATGATACTTCTTTTACTTCAGCTCATTTCAGCGGTTCACAAAATTGTGCACAGTGTCACGATGGTATTACTGACACAGGTAACGGCAAAGATGTCTCTCTTGTCAAAGCATGGAGTGGGACGATGATGGGCAATGCAGCCATAGACCCTCTTTACCTGGCAAAAGTAGCTAGCGAGGTAAAGCGAAATCCGGATTTTAAAGAAGTGATAGAAGCAAAATGCAGCCGCTGTCATATGCCGATGGCACATGTGGAAGCCGGGTTTGCCGATGACGCGGTCGTTATGTTCGGAGATGGGTTTCTCAATCCTGAAAACCCTCATTATTATGCGGCGAAAGACAGTGTAAGCTGTACCTTGTGTCATCAGATAAAAGATACACCCCAATTGGGTACAGTTGAAGGATATTCCGGTAAGTTTGTCATTGCTGAAAATTTTGGAACAGACCGTAAGTCCTATGGGCAATATACCAACCCTAAAACCGGCCCAATGATAAATAGTGTTGCGTTTACGCCCACATACAGTGCGCATATGGACAAATCAAAGCTCTGTGCAACTTGTCATAATCTAAACACGCCTGTGATTGATGCACAGGGAAGTTTAAACGGAGATACTTTTCCTGAACAGGCTGTATATACGGAGTGGGAATACAGTGACTTTAATAGAACAAAGAGCTGTCAAGACTGTCATATGCCGCAAACAGAGGGAAGTGTCGTCATTTCAAGCAGAGGAAATGTGGGACCAAGATCTCCCTTCCATCAGCATCAATTTATTGGTGCCAATACCTATATGCTGGAGATACTGAAAAATAACCGTATCAAATTAGGTGCTGCTGCTGATACAGCCATATTTGAAGAAAGTATTAGCAATACCAGAGACTTTCTTAAGGCTGCAGCAGATGTGACTATTGGCAGCATAATTACTGCAAATGGTACACTTAATTTTTCTGTTCTTGTTCGTAACCACAGTGGTCATAAATTTCCGACCAGTTTGCCATCCCGTCGTGCCTGGTTACATGTGAAAGTAACAAAAACATCTGATCAGACTGTTGTGTTTGAATCGGGTGCCCTTAACAGTGAAGGTCAGATCATTGGTGTGGATGATAATGCAGAGGGGTATGAAGAGCATTATAAAAAAATAGATGAGAGTTCTGAAGTGCAGGTCTACGAGCCGATCATGGCTGATACGGACGGTAAAATGACCTACACATTTATGAAAGCCGCAAGATACCTTAAGGATAACCGCATCCTTCCGCTTGGTTTCAAAAGTAATGCCCCTGACGATGTAAAGCCATATGGAGAAGCTGCAGATGACAGTGACTTTGTAGGAGGAAGTGACACTGTAGTATATGAGGTTGATAATATTCCAAGCGGTGATTATACAATTTTCGTCACCTTACACTATCAAACTGCCTCATACGGTTTCATGCAGGATCTTTACAGAGATGCAGCCTTAACTGAAGTGGCCTTGATGAAGGTACTTAACCGTAATACACAGAATCATTATGAGACAATATCAACAGACAGTGCATCTGTTACAATCCCATGACTACAATACCTTGAAAAAGACACAAAACTTGATCTACAACAAAACTTTTGATATTACTCCCTGGATTATTTGGCATACAAAGAGTATTGAAAGATCTATAGATATATCTATAGGAAATATTCAAACAGTTGTTGAAAGAACGAAATTTTATGACAAAATAAGAGATGTAAAACTCAA
>DQVY01000105.1 GCA_015661535.1 Sulfurovum sp.
AGTGGTGGGTCGGCGGAGACTCGAACTCCGGACCACTCGGTTATGAGCCGAGTGCTCTAACCAACTGAGCTACCGACCCTTGGTTATAGAAAATCTTTGTTTTGCATGGTGATTTTCGAGTCAGAATTATATCTACTGTAGTCTTTAAAGGCAATTAAATTTTGTAAAATTCCAAAAATTATCGCAAATATAATAAATGAGGTTCCTCCGTGGCTGAACATGGGCAGAGGAAGCCCTACTACGGGGGCCAATCCTATGATCATAAAAATGTTAACACCCATGTAGACAAAAAATAAAAATGCCAGACCTGAGGCAAACGCTTTTATGAGATAATCATTGGCATATTTCGCTGAAATATAGAGCAGATTAAAGATGAGCAAGGCATAAAGTACGATGACAGCTATCATCCCTTTGAAGCCAAATCTTTCTCCCAAGTAGGCAAAAATAAAATCGGTGGATGACACAGGTAGAAATTTAAGTTGTGTCTGCGTGGAATCTTCTTTACTTTTACCTTCAAGCCCGCCTGAACCAATGGCAATAAGCGCCTGTTTCACATGATAACTTGGTTTTCCCACAAAGTCAGACACACGTTTTTTCTGATAAGGCTTCAACTGTCCGTAAAGCAGTGGTGCCGAAAGACCTAATATAATAAAAATGGTAGCCCAAATCTTCCAGTTTATCCCCACAACAAATAAAATACCATACCCAGCAATAAGCAAGACAAGTGCTGTACCAAGGTCAGGTTCTTTGGCGATCAGTAAAAAAGGTATAAGGATAACAATAGAGAGTTTAATGAACCCCCAAAGACCATACCCCTCGTCAGGAGGAGGATTTCTTGACATCAAGTATCCTAACATCATGATGACCGATACTTTCATAAACTCTGAAGGCTGCAGAGTAATACCTGTACCAGGTATCTCTATCCATCTTTGGGCACCTAGTATACTTTTACCAATGAACTCAACAGCCACAAGCATGGCAAGATTTAACACATAATATAGAGGAATAAACCACCACATGATCTGCCTCCACGGTATAAAGGCAGCTACAGTAAATGCCACCATGGCAATCACATAATAGATCATCTGTTTCACGAAGAGATGATGGTTTATCTCGTAAATGAGGATTGACGATATGACAAAGAGAGGTATGACTTGGATGATAAGCGAATAGGAAAAATGCTTAAAAATACGTCTGTCAAAGTCAAACCAAGATTCCATGCAATATCTTCCTATTTTTTAGGTATTATATCAAAAGATTTTATGTTTCTTTTAAAGAGTCAATAAAGGAGTATTGTGCTTGATTTTTACAGGTTCGAAAATTTGCAGGAATACCCCTCTCTTCTTCATGCTGTGAGTCAAAAATCAGCTGCATACCCTTTTGCTTTTAGTCTTGCTCTGCATACCGGTGAAGAGCCTGAAAAAATCATTTCCAACAGAACGCTTCTCTCTGAAACATTAGGCAGTAAAAATACATTACATTACGTTGTTGCCAATCAAACCCACAGTGACAACATAAAGATCATCACGGAGTTAGAAAATAGAGGATGGAAAGAAAGTATAGATGCTGTAGAAAATTGTGATGCATTGATCACTAATTTACCAAATCTCATACTCACCATTCTTACAGCTGACTGTGTCCCCATTTTACTTTATGACACCAAAAAGAAAGTTGTCGCTGCTGTACATGCCGGATGGAAAGGTACAAAAGCAGAGATAGTAAAAAAAACCGTTAAGAAGATGCAAAGCGAGTTTGGATGTGAAGCAAAAGATATTGTAGCAGGCATAGCACCTTCCATTGGTGCATGTTGTTATGAGGTGGGTGAAGATGTAGCGGAACATTTTTTTCATCTTCCCAAAAGCTTCAAAAAAAAGATGACAAATACATGTTAGATCTACCCTACATCAACCAACAACAACTTCTTAATGCAGGACTCAAAGGTGAAAACATTGAAATGTCCCATATCTGTACAGCCTGTGAAGTGACACAGTATTTTTCTTATAGAAAAGAGAAAGGATGTTCAGGAAGGTTTATGAGCATGATAGGGTTAAAAAATAGTTGTCATTCTGACAAATAGATAAAAATTGGTTAAAATGACAACCATTAAAGAGTAAGGAGAATGTATGAAAATAGATCACACTGTATTTGAATCCATGTTAAATACCAAAGGTATAGATTTGTTAAAAGCAGTCTTTCCTGACACAAAAAATATCCATATATTTTCCCTCATAATAAATAGTGCTATACTTTTAGTAAAATTACATCAGATTTTAAAAATAAAAGCTTTCAGTTTCAAACATTTTAGTGACCGTTTTAGTGTCCGTAATATTTGAAAAGGCCTGTTAGTGACGTATATAAAGGGATTTAGCATGAAGATAAGGGTGTATTATGAAGACACAGATGCCGGTGGGATAGTGTACCACACTAATTATATAAAATATTGCGAACGTGCACGTTCTGAAGTCTTTTTTCAAAAGAACATGTCTCCAACGCTAGGGGATAATAGTGGCTTTGTAGTTCGTAATATCTCTGCGGACTTTTTAGCTACGGCTAGTTTGGGTGATATGATAGAAGTGAAGACGGAGCTTTTAACACTTAAACGTTCTTCACTTGTATTGTTGCAAGAAGTGTGGAGAGATGGCTTGAAACTTTTTAGTATGGAAGTCGTATTGGTCTATTTGGAGGAGGGGAAACCTTGTCGTATTCCTCAAGTATTTATAGATACCTTCCAATCATTTTAACTAACTCCGATATAATCAAACATTAAAAATAGGGAATATATAAGATGGTAATCATAGGCATAGGAAATGTACTACAAAAAGATGATGGATTAGGAGTGTATGCTGCAACTTATCTTAATGAAAATTATACTTTTTCTCAAGAAATTAAAATTATCAATGGTGGAGTAGAAGGCATACATCTTTTGAATGTATTGGAAGAGAGTGAGCATGTTGTTGTGCTTGATTGTTTACAGCTTGATGACAGTCCTGCTTCCATTTATGCCATACCTGCCAAAGAGATATCGGGCTATGGCCTGAACAATGGCGGTGCCCATGAAATAGGTATACTGCAATGTATGGACATGATGGAGATGCAGGGAAAAGAGATACCACAGGCTATTGTCATAGGTATAGTCCCTGCTGAAGTCACCTTTGCTTTTGGATTAAGTCCAGAGATTGTGGATGCATTTGAGGGCTATATATCGGTAGTACTACAATACCTTGCTAAACATCATATTGAATACATCCAAAAAGAGAACACTACTACGCTCTCTCAAATTATAGACAGAGCAAAAGACCCTTCAGGTGTGATGATCAGTTAGACCACCATGGCACTTGTTTCCCAGCCATCATACTGCGCATTATAATCTTCAGCCAGATCTATGAGTTCCAGTGTCAGTGCATCAATATCATGATAGAAGGCTTTGTCTATACGGTAAAAATGCAACCCTTTAATGCCGTCTTCATTACTGATCTCCTCTTTTATCTTAAATTCCTGTGACTCCAGAGCCTTGATAATCTCTTCTTTTTTTGTTTCATCCTGAAAATAAAGTTTATGTTCTATGAGACGTTCCAAATGAAGATTATCACCTTGGCCTTTTAGGTTGTCACACACTTTATGGTTTTGGATGATCTGCCACTCTCTTGGATTTGGGTAAAGCAGTTTTTTATAATAGTTCCATTCACTGTCTTCCTGATGTCCATTGCTTACTTCATAACTTTCATGTTCATTGAGTGCAAACTCAATAAAATCTGGCCAGTTGTAGGTAAATTGTACATAATATAAAAAAGTCACATAGCCATCAGAGATAACACGTCCCACATACTTTCCTATACGGAATTTTATCATGGAGGCTTCCAGTTTGTCTTCCATAAAGAGGATCTCAGGCTCTTCCTGTTCAGAAAGTAGACCATTTTCTTTAGGGTCTTTGAGTTTTGCCTTGACAAAAGCTACGGTTGGGTAAGTATATTCAAACTCTTCCATCTCCATAGATATACCCGCATTAAACTGTATAGAGGCTGGTTTCCCCTCTAAATTCTTCATATATAATTCCCAATATTCTTGCATTTTATTTCCTTTTATTACAATAAGTAGGTTCGATTTTATCGAACAATATATTTTAAATTTTCGATAAAATCGAACCTACATTTAGCTCTTAACTCATTTCCAAGCTCATAAGGTACATATCTTCCCCATCGAGTACTTTAACTCTTAGACTTTCACACTTATAGCAATAGTAACGTACTTCATCGACTTCAAAAACATTGCCACACTCCTTGCATTCAAGTTTGAGTTTTTGTATGTTTTGTATAAACTCTGCATTTTCGCAAATGGTACCCTCTTTAAAGGTGTCAAATGCTGTCTGCAAAAGCTGTGTTTCTATACCTGACATCACCCCTATTTTGGTAATGACTTTTGTCACTTTTGTCGCGTTGTTTGCTGCCGCATGTTCTTCACACTGGTTAAGCAGTGCCTGTACTACACTGTATTCATGCATATTTTTCTCCTTCATTCTTCATTTTAACTCTTCACTTTTAACTGTAATCTCGTGGGTGTCTCTCTTGGACACAGCTTGTAGACAAATTCTCTCCTGAGTTCATGAAAGCTACTCTCTTTTTCCCAAAATTCTGGATGCATCACAGCAAGCTCTTCTTCTTTTAGTGCTTCGATCTTTGCTCTGTTTTCTTCTAGATAATCTTCTTTATCCCAGATAAAATCGTCATCATACTTCGATTTGGCAAAGGTATGTAAATCTTCATAATAGGTATCATGAGCGAACACTTCATCTATCATGCCGATATCTTTTGCTTTTTCTACACTCATAGGCAGACACTCATTTAAAATCTTCTCTGACATCACTTCTCCCACACGCTTTGGCAGTGTATAGGTATGGTATTCACTGCCACTAAGCCCTAAAGTCTTGTAGTGCGGGTTAAGTACCACTCCTTCTTTGCCTACCACATAGTCACAGGCAAGACCCATAAAGACCCCACCTGCCCCTGCATTACGTCCAAAAGAAGCTACCGTGACAACTTCATCTGCATAGAGTATGGCAGAGACCAGGTCATTCATGGCATTGATGTTTGCCCATCCATCTTCACCCTGCTTTTGGCTGTCTTCTAATATATTAAGATGTATGCCATTAGAGAAAAAGTCCATACCCCCTACAAGTACCAATACCTCACACTCTGTTTTCAGATACTCCACTGCATACTTAAGCCGTATGCACTGTGCTGTGTTCATCGCGCCATTATGAAAGCCAAAACAGAGGTAGGCCACATTGTCTCGCTTTTCCATACTTACTTCATAAAATGTTTCATAGCTTTTATCAAAAATAAGAGGCAGACGCTCTTCTTTAATGCCTTGAAGTTTCTCTTTGAGTACATACGTTGCAGGGAGTTTAAAGCCTCCTACTTCTTTTAGATGGCTTATCCATACTGCACCATCGACTGTACCCAAACAGATAGCCCCATCTCGCTTGGCAAGTATCTCTTTAGGATCTCCTCTAAACTTCTCTTCTTTATGTACACCATACAAGTAGCAAGGGACTCCCAGTATCTCATCTAACACGCCTGGCAATGAATCTGAAAGGTGTATTTTATCTATGATGGTCTGTGTATCATCTACAGCCCAATCTATACTTCTTTTAGCCTGTGTAAATTTTTCGTGAATTGGATTCATAAGTTGTGGTACAGATTTTTTATTTTCTATATTTTCAAACAAAATCTCCAAAGCTTTAAGAGAAGCCTGTGCAATCTCCTGCCTATACAATGAAGCCTTATAGGTATCTCTCACTTGGAAGTTTACCTCTGTATAAATATCCCCACCATCATACTCACTGTTAGCCCCAAGCACTACAAGCCCCCACTCTTTGGTATGACTCTGTAAAGCATACTCCAGAGCATTTGGTCCTCTGTCACCTCGTGGCCCGGGGTGAAAGATGTAAGTGCGGTAGTTTTCATAAATACTTGGAGGCAGATAGGCTTTTAGAAAGGGACAAAGTATTATCTCTGGCATAAAAGCCTCTATCTCCTCTAGCATTTGCTTCTCACTAATAGCAAAACATACAGCTACCTTATGCCCTTTGTCTTGAAGTTTTGTGTAAACGGCTTGAGTTTGAGAATTGAATGCAGTTACCAGGAGGAGTATTTTCATCAAGTTTTCTTAGCAAATCCGAGGTAACAACTCACCCGTAGGCAAATCTAAAAACCGTTTTGTTCCCCAAGAAGAGTTCAGCAGGACACGTCCAACATGTTGTGTAGTTACAGTGGCAATGAGCGCAGCGGTGGTATGTGTTTTTTGTAAGACTTCCAATGCCTTTACTTCGTCCTCTTTGCCAACACAAAGTACAAAGGTACCTTCGTTTGCCAGATCGATCGCTTCAAAGCCTAACATCTCACAGATACCTCGCACTTCATCAAGTACAGGAATCTTCTCTTCTTCTACTTCTACACATACATCTGAAGTCTTTGCCCATTCATTCAGTACTGCAGATACACCACCACGTGTAGCATCACGTAGAGCTACAATGTTAATGTCTGCGTCCATAAGTGCTTTGATATGTGGGTAGAGTGAGGCACAGTCTGTTTGTAGCCCAGACTCCAGTTCTATGCCTTCACGTGCGGCAAATATAGTGGCACCGTGACAGCCAACATCCCGACTCACCAAGATACTCATGCCCTCTTTCAGACCCGAAGCGGTAATACCTTTATGTTCAATGGTACCTATGCCGGTGGTATTAATGAAGAGTTGGTCAACTGCACCTTTGGGCACTACTTTTGTGTCGCCACTCACGACTATGGCCCCATTTATCTCTAGTTCTGTTTTCATAGACTTGACTATCTTCTCCAGTTCACGTGTAGAGAACCCCTCTTCTATGATGACAGAACAGGTCATATACTTAGGCTTTGCACCCATCATCGCCAAGTCATTACAGGTACCGCACACTGCCAATTTACCTATGTCTCCACCTGGGAAGAATAGAGGACTAACGGTGAAACTGTCTGTCGTAAATGCCAGTTTCCCATCTTCTATGACAGCGGCATCTTCACTTTTGGCTAAGATATCATTTTCAAAATGTTTGTAGAAGATCTTCTTTATAAGCTCGTTGTTTTCTTCGCCACCGTTTCCGTGGGCTATTGTGATGGTTTTAGTCATATTAACTTCCTATCGATGGGCATAAAATGCACCACCCTACATTTTTATTAATCACGCAACGCGTGCCTTTTCATCCCAAATGCTCGTGAAAGCGGAGCGATTCGAGAGGGATGACGATTTTTTCTGAAGAAGTTTTCACTTCGTGAACCGCATTTGCTAATTTTGTTTCGTTTTTTCTAAAAAAATGAAGAGAGAAACAACGCCTCGCTTCAAATAAAATGATATTTAAATAAACAGATCCAACTTATTGGTGTTGTGAGAACACAACACCCTAAAATTAAATCAGATTCCCATATTTATAATACGCTGCACAAGCTCCCTCAGAACTCACCATACAGGACCCAATAGGTGTTGTAGGCTTACAGGCTGTTCCAAAGATAGTACACTCTTGAGGCTTTGCCATACCACGCAGTATATCACCACAAATACACAATTTATGGTCTTCTATCTCTGCAATGGGTAATACATCTTTGTATTTCACCTCTGCATCATAGGCTGCATACTCAGCTCTGAGTTTGAGTCCACTGTCAGGTACATTACCAAGTCCACGCCATCTAAAAAGACTCATCTTCTCAAAGTATTTCTCTATGAGTGCCTGAGCTTTAATGTTTCCATCATGGTTCACCACACGCTTGTACTGTACTTCCATCTCACAACGCTTTTCTACAAATTGTTTAACTATCATACTTATGCCCTGCATAGCATCTACAGGCTCAAACCCCGTCACAACTACAGGACGACCATAGTCTTTTGGAAATTTATCATAAATTTTAGAACCAGATATTACCGATACGTGACTTGGTCCCAAAAAGGCATCTATCTGATTGTTATAAGAGTCTACATGTACATCACGGCTGTCTATAAGTTCTACCATCACTTCTGGTACGGTAACATGGTTGATATGAAAGAGTATATTTGGTACTTTTTTCAGAATCACCTGTTCTACCAAGACTGCTGTCATGGGTGTCGTTGTTTCAAAACCAATAGCAAAAAAGATCACTGTTTTGTCAGGATTCTCTTCTGCTATTTTGAGACACTCCATAGGAGAATAGACAAAACGTACATCAGCACCTTTAGCGCGGGCATCTTGCAAAGATCCGTTAGAACCGGGTACCTTTATCATGTCTCCAAGAGTCACAAGTATGACATCAGGCTGCATAGAGAGTACATAGGCGTGGTCTATACGTTCCTTAGGCATGATACACACAGGACAACCCGGTCCATGTATGAAGTTTACATTGTCTGGCAATAACTGCGGCAAACCAAACTTCATAATGGTATGTGTATGTCCACCACACACTTCCATAATATTAATGGGTTTTTCTAACTTTGCAGCATCTTCAGCGATGATCTGGGCATAGGCTTTAATGGTCTCGCCATCTCTAAAGTCATCATATAGATTTTTGAGTTCTAGCTCTTGCATTCTTCACTCTTCACTCTTAATTCTTCACTTCCCCTATTGGGGCATTCATCATCTTCGAGTATGGCTTTTTTACGATCTTCTGCATCCATATGTTCCAGTATCTCTCTATAGGTTTCTATAGATGCCATGGCTTCGTCATCATCTATCTTGTTCATTACAAAACCGATGTGAAGAAGTACATAATCACCGATGGCAATATCACCATCTTCCATCATCATGAGGTTTGCATCACGCTGTACACCCATGGTATCAACTGTACACATGGTATTGTCTTCTGAGATCTTTACTACTTTACTTGGGATTGATAAACACATATTACGTCCTCATCTTTCTTTTAAACTCTATCCACTCTGCTACTGCTTTAACGCTGTCTATATCGTTTACATTCACTTCTAAGATATCAACATTTGGTTTTATGCGTCTGGCATCTGCTTTTTCTCTTTCTACATCATATTTAAAATGAGGCAGCAAGTCTGTTTTAGTGATAAGTACCAAGTCTGCTTGTCTGAACATCACAGGATATTTGGCAATTTTGTCTTCACCTTCAGGAACAGAAACAAGCACAATGTTTAAATGTGTACCCACATCATACGATGCAGGACAGACAAGATTACCTACATTTTCTACAAAGCAGACATCTAAAGTATCTAGTGGCATATCGTGTAAGCCTTTATGTACCATAAATGCATCTAAGTGACAGGCAGTTCCTGTTTGTATCTGCATTGCAGGGATGCCTTTGTCTCTTAGACGCTGAGCATCACGCTCAGTCTCCAAGTCACCCTCCACTACACCAAATTTAAAGTTTGCTACATCAGCAAGATACTCTAAGAGTGTGGTCTTTCCAGAACCAGGGCTTGACATAAGGTTAATGCCCAGTATGCCTTTTTCTTCCAAGTGCTTTCTGTTATGGTTCGCTTCATGGTCATTTTTATCGAGTATCTTTTGTATGACAGAAATGGTTTTGGCATCATTTAACTGAGGGTTATGATGTAAATGTTCATGTGCTTTTTGATGTTCACCTGAACCATCAGACTCATGGGTATGATCATGTGAATGAGTATGTCCTTCACCTTCATGGCTATGAAATGTTTTTCCTCCATCATGACTATGCTCACCAACTTCTTCAGCAAGACCTTCCATGCCTCTTATACTACAACCGCAATCTGTACACACCATAAACTCCTTTTATTTTGTTTTACTATATCTTTTCCCTTCGACAAGCTCAGGGAACAATCTGGTAGCTGAGCCTGTCGAAGCTATCCTATTAAAATATTTGTTCCTACTACAAGTGAAATGACACCTGCTGTAGCAAAAGCTCTTCTTACATTTGTAAGGTTCCCTAAAAAATGCTCATTAATGTAAAGTATCACCAAGCCAAATGCACCAAATACCAACATTACACCTACAGTAAAAGCAGCGACTAAAGAAAAGTCTACTACCCCTCCCTGCACTGCACCAAGGGTAATCAGCATCCCCCTTACACCACCAGCACCCATAAGAAGACCGAGGCTTAGTGACGATGTCTTAGCAACAGTATCGGAATCATGTTCATGTGATTTCCCAAACCATATATGGATGTGTTCTTTGCCATTATGCATGTGTTTACGTAACTGTATACGATTTGTTGCAACCATTGAAAGAAGATAGACACCCATAGCAATGATGACCGTTGCAGAGACAATATCGCCATAGGCTAAAATATCTTCAGAAATAGCCACAGATTCCAATACTTTTGCAAATATAAAAAGACTGAGTCCATGTCCAATGGCAAAAAGAGACGTAATCAGTAATGTTTTACGCTTGTTTTTTCCAATAGAGAAGTCAGCAATAGCCGTAAGATGATCTGGGCCAAACGCATGCAGTATACCGTACCAAAAAATAATAAGCAGTGATAATTCCATAACTTTACTCCTCTTAGGTGAATATATATTCACTATAATAGTATCTAATTATTAAGTATTCATTAAAAAATTAATTTCTACTCTATTTTAAGGACTAAAGTTTATAATAACACATGAAATGTATCTATTGTGAACACCCATACACCTACTTGTTGGCAGACAAACAACGTAAATGTGGAAAATGTAAGAGAAAATTCAGTCCACGTAAAATAGAACGAGAGCAAAAACTCTATACGCTATTCATTGAAGGCATCAATGCGAGGGAAGCATCCAAACAAAGTAAAATGCACTTTGCCACCGTTCAAAAGTATTATGAAAATTTTCGACGTAATATTGCATTGTATGCAGATGAGATCTACCAACATAATAGTCACAGGGTGACAGGTTATGATGAATACCTTTACCTTCCAAAAAGCCTAAAAGTAGAAGACAACATACATAAAATACAACATTTTTTAACGATGAGTTATGACAATAAAGTCTATAATATTATGATGCCACGCACCAGAGATATACATTACGATAACGAAGATGAACAGTCCAGCAAACTCTTACTTAAATATCTTAAATTTAACAAAGTGGCTAAACTTTCAAAAGCACAAAATACGATCACAACATTTTGGGACTATTTTGAAAGTTTTATATGCCAATATAAAGGGGTGAGTGATGCACAGTTCATCTACTATTTAAAAGAAGCAGAGTGGCGATTTAATACCAGTAAGTAAAGAATAAACTCTAAATTTTTTGACTACTACTGAATATTAATTCATCTATAGTATTATATGTTTACAAATCAAGTTTTATTATATAATAATAAAACTATGGAGGACAGTCATAATGCAAAATACAAGAGATGAAAAAGAGACACAAAAAGAAGAAATACAAGAGGTAAGAGAAGAGATAAAATTTGGCTATGGTGCCAGTATAGTATTTCTCATATTTATAACCTTTGTTGTCTATATTACATTAACAAAATAGCCCAGACAATACCTGGTATCGTTAAAATCATAAAGGATATAGTATGAAATTTCCCGTAAGAACCTACCTTGAAAAGGGTAAAACCTACCACTTTTGTACCTGTGGAGAGAGTGCTGATGGTGTACTTTGTGATGGCTCTCATAAAGGGTCAGCATTTACACCTGAAACATTCATCGCAACACGTAATGCAGAAATGCATTTATGTTTATGTAAAAACAGTTCTTGCACACCATACTGTGATGGTGCACATGCAAAAAGAGAGAAATTAGATTTAGATTTTTTACTTGACGAGTAAATAACGCTACCGGGCAGTAAAATGCTGCAAGGTTAAGTTCTTGGCTTAATGAAATATTTAAGATACCTGTAAATATGGCACCCCACACAATAATCATATGCTGCTTCAGCAAAAGCACACAACATCAACATGAACATAAGTACTTTGGCATACAGATCATAATGTAAAAAAGAAAATACAGCAATGATGACTATGATCACCAAGCCAAACTTTAATGCAAAACGTTTAGGTGCTTCATCACATAATTTCACTTTTAATGAAAATCGATCTCTTATCCATAACGCTACTTGTAAAAATGGACTCCACTTTTTTAATTTTAATACACGTAAGGTAAAATCAAAAAACAATACACCTATAAAAAAGTACGCAGAGGTAAACAAAAACAATATCGCATTGATCAACACTTGTGCAGCAATAAGCCGTACAATAGTAGTATCAATACGATCTAATGATATAGGGCAAGTCTTAGCCATCTATGTCCTTCATATTCAATTAAATGAATATCTATTCAATTTTAAGCATAATAGCTACTTTAGTATTAAAATAATATAAAATTATATTATTTACCTCCAAAACTCACTAACATCTTCTTTTTTAAAAGTATAGCCTAAAACATCACAAAGTATTTCAGGAGAGAAAGACTTTTTTTGACTTGTCATTTCTTCAAAAAACGTTTCACCAAAACCAAACTGTTCCTGATTTTGTCTATAGATCTCTTTTTTTGTTGACTGCACAGGTGCCACGACATTCAATATTTTATTTTTAACTCTTTTCTCTATGATACTTTCTATAATACCTACCACATCATCACGATGTACATAATTTGTAGGGCCGTCTTCAATCGTTTTTCCTACAGTGTATTTTCCTGCAATTCTATCGTAACCCATGAGGCCCCCAAGTCTCAAAATGACAGCATTGGGATCTTTTATTTTTACCAGTTCTTCTGCTTCTTTAATGATCTGTTTATTGTCATAAAAAGATATCGAACTTAACAGTATGATCTGTGTATCCAAGACCTCATTCAAAGAGACAGAGAAAAGTGCATCTTCTATAACATCCAAATACTCATCTGAGGGGGGAATAGCGATGACCAAAGCATCAGCAGCATAGAACCCAACCAAAGTGTCCATACCTATGTCACGTGAGAGACAATTAACCTCATGTCCTTCTGACTCCAACTTCTCTTTTAAAGCATTTCCCGTCCATCCACAACCTAGTATGGCTATCTTTTTTTTCTTTTTACTCATGTTCGTCCTTATTGTTTAATTGTTTTACAGGTATATCATTTTTAAGATCATACACTTTTATATTGAACCCTTCTCCTACGGCATAAATATAATTTTCTTTCTTTTCCAAAACGATAGGTGCCTGATCAAACAAAGCAATAGGTAATGACCGTATAGGAAGGTGTTTATCTTTTTGACTCACTTCTATAGCACCATCAGTAGTCTTATACGTATAGAAAGTATACGGTTCAAATACATAGGTTTGCACATATTGGCTTTTGGACATAGAAACCCCTATCTGTAAAATAGCAAACAAACCTAAATAAGAAAAAATCAAAAATGCATAAAAGGCACTTATATAAAGATTACGTTTTTTCTGGGAATAATGCACACTTTGAATAATAAGGTAGACCAAATATCCTGTAGCAATAAATAATCCAATAATAGTAAAATTTACAATATTATCAAGCAATGAAGAGTGTATCCATGGAACCAAAGCTAAAGTGAAACTAACAAAAAGCAAGAGTGTTATTTGAAGTAGTTTTATAAATATATACATGCTTATAGTACCTTTTGGAGATTTGTATCAGCAATCATTTGCCCTAAGGCAATACCACCGTCATTGGGAGGAAATATATTAGGCACTATAGCCTTAGGAAATCGTTCAAAGAGTCGTTCTAAAAGCACTCTATTTTGGAACACCCCGCCACTTAATACCAAAGGCAAATAAGAATACTCCTGATATACCGCCGCTATCATTTCTACTAAAGTATGAAAAAATTTAGAAACAGCTACCCGTCTATCTTCTTCATGAAGCAGTAACTTGACCATAGGCAAGAGATCTATTTTCCCATTATCATAGGTAAAACTATAGTGTCCTAAAACAGAATTATCATACAACTCTTCAAGGAGCATACCACTCTCTCCCTCAAAGCTCATTACCTGAACCACGCCCAAAAGAGATGCTACCGCATCAAATAAACGACCTGTAGAAGAACTTAATGGTGTATTGAGACCTTTTTCCCATGCAATAAAATAGGTACGTAACTCTGTTGTAGTAAAAGCTTGGGTTGTGTAGTTATCTAAGGACAATGATTCTTCACCATAAAGGTCAAACAATAAACTCAGTGCTACACGTCTGGGCTCTTTAATGGCTTTGGCTCCTCCAAGAAGTTTAAAATACTCTAAATGTGCCACACGTTCATAGCCCTGATAATCACAAAGCATAAATTCACCACCCCAAAGATTCCCATCATCTCCCAAACCTGTACCGTCAAATGCCACGCCAAAAACTTTACCTTCTATCTTCTTTTCTGCCATAACACCCAATATATGGGCATAATGATGCTGTACTTCGACAAGCTCAG
>DQVY01000134.1 GCA_015661535.1 Sulfurovum sp.
CTACATATATTTCTTCAAAACCTCTGGAATTTCAATCGTGCCATCTTCATTCTGATAATTCTCCATGATCGCTACGATCGTACGACCAACTGCTAAAGAAGAACCATTAAGCGTATGAACAAATTTGTTCTTTTCCCCATCCTTAAAACGTATCTTCGCACGTCTTGCCTGGAAATCTCTTGTATTTGATATAGAAGAGATCTCACGGTATTTGTTTTGCCCCGGAAGCCATACTTCAAGGTCTATAGTTGTTGCGGCAGAGAAACCCAAGTCGCCCGTACAAAGTTCTACTACTCTGTGAGGCAAGCCTAAAGCGGTTAAGATGTCAGAAGCATTTTCAACCATCATCTCAAACACTTCTTGAGACTTATCAGGATGTGAGATGGCAACCATCTCTACTTTGTTGAACTGATGCTGTCTGATGATACCACGTGTATCACGTCCAGCAGACCCTGCTTCTTTTCTAAAACATGGTGTGTACCCTGTCATGAGTAGAGGTAACTCTTTCTCTGTAAGTATTTCATCATTATACATATTGGTCAAAGGTACTTCAGCTGTCGGAATAAGATAGAGGTCTTCATCTTCAATTTTAAAAAGGTCATCTTCAAATTTTGGAAGTTGTCCTGTACCTTGAAGCATGGCAGAGTTGTTCATAAACGGCACAGAATGCTCCACAAAACCTCTTTCTCTATTGGTATCAAGGAAGAAGTTAATAAGTGCACGTTCCACTCTTGACGCTTCACCTTTAAGTACTGCAAAACGACTCTTGGCCAACTTCACCCCACGCTCAAAGTCTATCCATCCGTTTATCTCAGAAAGTTCCCAGTGTTCTTTAGGCGTAAAAGAGAAATTTTTTGGTTCAAGCACCTTACGAATCTCTACATTGTCCTCTTCATCTTCCCCTTCAGGGACAGTATCATCAGGAAAGTTAGGCATTGCCAAAGCCACACTGTAGAGTGCTTCTTCTGCTTCTCTCGCCCTCTCTTGTAAAGGGACTATCGCTTCTTTATTGGCATCAACTTTTGCTTTAAGTTCTGTAATGTCTTTACCCTCGCGCTTGTACTGGCCAAAAAGCTTAGACATAGTGTTTTGTTCTGCTTTAGATGCTTCAAGTATGGCATTGGCTTCTTTTAATGCTGCAAAAAGTGCTTGAAGGTTTTCAAGTGTTGCTGTATCAACACCTTTTTTCTGTAATTTGGCAGATGCTTCATCAAAATTGTTTTGAAGGTATTTAAGATCTATCATAATGCTAACCTATTGTAGTAAATTTATAAGGGAATTATAGGATAATTTTAAAAGAGTCTGATTAAGAGCTAGGCTCTTAATCAGGTAGTACATATGAAAATAAACTGTTTTTTAAAAGAAGTAGTTAATACTAAATGTAATACTACCCATATTGTCTAAACTAAATTCACTATTAAGAGATGTAAGTTGGTTATCTGTCACACCAGTTAAAGAGTATTTGTAAGCAAGGTCAAGACTTACTAACTCTGAGAATAGAACTTCAACACCTACTTGTCCACCATAAAATATACCATTACCATTTGATACAGTAGTATTCTCTCCCGGACGGAACAGCTTATCTGTTAATTCATAGGTCATATACCCAACATGTAAACCGATATAAGGTTTAAACTCTACTTCACCTGTACCAGTAGTCAAAAAGAAATAATCCATAAGAAAAGAACCCTTATTCATAGTCTCTTCTGACAGATCTGTTTTATCATTATAATAAGTATAAAGTAAAGTTGTTCTCCACTCGTCATTTTCTGCACCAAAACGTGCACCATACTCTACTACATTACTAGTAGAGGTATTGACTTTAGGACCATTTTGCAGGGTAAATGAACGATCTGTTTTAGTATTGTCCATTTCAAAACCAATAAATGTTCTACTCCCAGATACATCTTCTGCCTGTACAGTACTTCCTAATGCCATCATTAGACATACCGCTGCTATTTTTTTTACCATTGTTTACTCCTCTTCCTTGTTTAAAAGTCTTGCATTATAAATGCA
>DQVY01000119.1 GCA_015661535.1 Sulfurovum sp.
GAAGCGGAGCTTGCATCACCTTCAACCATAAAATGCTCTACGGCCTTATAGGTCTGTCCTGATTTAATAGTAAATGTCTTGTAGTCATTATTGACGACCTCAACACCAAAACGTTTCATAATATCCAGGGTAATGTCAATATAAGGTTTAGAGACCAACTCTCCAATGATAGTAATATGCATATCTTGTTTTGCCATTGGAGAAGCCATCAGCAAAGCGGTCAAAAACTGGCTTGAGATCGCCCCATCAATACTTACTTCTCCTCCCGCTAAGCCATTGGCCTCTATATACAAAGGAGGATACCCTTCATTTTCCAAATAGTCAATATGGGCGCCTGCTTGACGCAAGGCATCAATTAAATGACCTATAGGACGTTCTTTCATACGAGGTTCACCTGTTAAAGTGTAGCTGCCCTCACCTAAACACAATGCTGCACATAAAGGACGCATGGCTGTACCGGCATTGCCTAAAAAAAGTTCTTTGGGTTCACTACATGTAAATACACCCCCATTTCCTGTCACCACACACTCTGTTTTATCATCCGATAAATGGTAGTCAACGCCTAAGTGTTTTAAGGCATTAAGCATGTGTCGCGTGTCATCACTCTCTAAAAGGTTGGTAATTTTTGTAGTCCCTTCTGCCAAGGCAGCAAGAAGCAAAGCACGGTTAGAGAGACTTTTGGAACCAGGCAGATTTATCTCTCCCTCTATTTTATGAATGGGCTTTAAGGTAAGGGTATTCATTTTAGGCTTCTATTTTCGTTTTTTCTTGCTTTTTCATCTCTTCTATCTTTGAGATCACATTTTGCACTACCCAGTCAGGTGTAGATGCACCTGCTGAAATACCACAAAAATGTTTACCTGCAAACCATGAAGCATCAAGCTCTTCTTCATTTTCAACAAGGTAGGCATCTGTACAGTCACGTTTACATATACTGTGAAGTTGTTTCGTATTTGAAGAGTGTTTCCCTCCTATGACTACCATCACATCTGCCTCTTTTGCCAAGTCTGCTGCAGCATCCTGATTTTCAAAGGTTGCATTACAAATAGTATTGAAGACACGTATCTCTTTACGTGTGCTCATCAATGCTGTCACGATTTTGGCAAAATCTTCAGGTTTTTTAGTCGTTTGTGACACGACTGCTACTTTACCTTTAAGCGGAAGTGCTTCCAACTCTTCAGATTCAAGCACGATAAAAGCATCTTCAAGATCTTCAGCATAACTCACCACACCTTTAATTTCAGGATGCTCTTTGTCACCAAATATCACAATACTGTAGCCATCTTCACTCATCTTTTGAACAATATTTTGAGGTGTGGTCACATAAGGACAGGTTGCATCAATGACTTTATGTTCTTTTGCTTCTAATGCTACCAATTCATCTTTAGGTATGCCATGGGTACGAATAACTACTGTACCCTCTTTTTCAATCTCATCAAGTTTTTCAGCAAGGCCTATGTTAAACCCGACCTTAAGTCTGTTAATTTCATCTTTATTGTGAATAAGAGGGCCATAGGTCACCGACCCCTTATGCTCTTCAGCTATCTCAATCGCTCTTTTTACACCAAAACAAAACCCGTAACTAGATGCCAATTGTATTTTCATTGATTTACCTCAATTCTGCTTGACACTCATTTTCAAGTGCCGTCATAATTTTTTCCATGACAGACTCTATATCTGCATCTTCCAATGTTCTCTCCATAGACTGTATGAAGAAGCGCACAGTTAAAGATTTTTTATCTCCCAACTTCTCATCTTCATAAATATCCACCGGATAAACATCTTTCAACATAGGCAGATCAAGTCCGTTAAGTACCTTAGCCACAGTATAATAGTTCATAGATTTGTCAATGACCACAGAAAGATCTTTATAGACACCCTGGAACTTGGAAATAGCCACAGCATTGATATGTGTAGGCAACAAGAGATCAAAGTCGATCTCAGCGATGAATGTCACAGGAATACCATAGCTCTCCTGAACCGTAGGATGCAGTTTAGAGATAAACCCACATACTTTTCCATCTACTAAGACGTTGGCAGACTGATACGGGTGAATAAGACCATTTTTATAGGTACAGGGTTCAAGTTCAAATGCACCGATGACCGCACCCACTTTCTGTGTAAAAGCAGCAAAGTCTATGAGCGCAGGTTTCCCTGCATTTCTTACATTTTCACCTTCACTTTGTCCAGAAAAAACAAAAGAGATCACTTCACTTTGCTCTCTTTTAGGTCCAAATACGGCACCTATCTCAAAAAGAGGTATAGACTTTTTAGAGTAACTCACATTACGTTTTACAGCATTGAGTAAATTAACCAAAATGGTACTTCTCAGTGTATTCAACTCTTCTGCAATGGGGTTAGCCAGTGCAAGTGCCTCTTCTGTGATAGGGAAACCATACTTCTCTAAAAGTATCTTGTCTGTAAAGATATAAGAGACATTCTGAAAGTACCCTGCACCCACAGCACGATTTTTAAGCTCTTTTTTGGCTTTATATCTTGCTGTTACATCATTCAGTCGTGCTTTTTCTGCAAAAACAAATGGTTTGGCCTGAATATTATTGATCCCGATGATACGTACAATTTCTTCAGCAATATCTTGAATATGTGTAATATCATGCCTAAATAATGGAACGACTGCTACTAGTTTGTCTTCTGACATTTTAGAAATATCAAATCCAAGCTTTTGCAGTATCGTCACGATCTTAGACATCTCAACATCCATACCCACAATAGAAGAGATCTCTTTTGCATCTACGATCACTGTCTCACTTTCACGTTCCACCTCAACATTGAGTGAACCCTCATAACACGATATATCCGTATGCATATCCATGAGTGAAGCCAACATTGAAAGTCCAAATAACAGATCGGGATTCGAACCACGTGATGTCTTATAATAGAGTGTGTCTGTTGTATATTTTTGCTTGGAAACAGCCTCAACGAGAGTATCAGGATGTATGTAACTCGCTTCGATCAAAATTTGTCTGCTCGCATCTCCCGGCATCGATGCTTCATCTTGATTCACACCTACCACAGAAGCAATTTTATCATTGGCGACTATTTCAACTATACCTTTAGAGACAGCTTTAGGCAATACGACTATTTTATTTTCTTCATTACGAAAGTATTCACTGTCATAGGCACGTAAAATAACACCTGTTGCATGTGTTGCATAGGCAAGAAAGGCACTTAATCCTTTTTCTGATTCTACCCCTACCATTGCCAAACGCAAGTCAATTAAAAAACTGCTTTTTATAGACTCAATGGTTGCCAGCTTATAACATAGGTCTGCATCCATATCACCTGTGGTATGCAACTCTGCTTCTCGTGCAATACCAAGTTTGATCTTATCTTCCTGCTTATACTCAAAAGGTTTCATCGCAATATCAAGTGCTGCTGACAAGTCTCTTGCCACACCATACACAGAGAGACAATCCCCTCGGTTTGCGGTAAGTTCAAGCTCTATGATGCTGTCTGCCACTTTTTCATAAGTACCTAATTCCCGACCTACTTCCAACACACCAATACTGTCATCAAGGATCATAATACCTTTACCCATTTCAGGCAAGCCAAGTTCAGAAGAGGCACACACCATCCCTTCAGACTCTACACCCCTGAGTTTGGCATGTTTGATTTCAAAATTCCCAGGCAGTATGGCACCTATAGTTGCCACTGCTACATACTCAGCATCAACAACATTGGCTGCACCACATACTATTTGTCTTATACCTGAACCAACATCTATCTGACATACGTTCAGTTTATCTGCATCTGGGTGTTTTTCGACAGAAAGTATCTTCCCTATCAATACTTTTTCGGCAATTTTAATCTCATTGAGACTATCAACTTCCAATCCTATGCTGTTAAACGTTTCATAAAGTTTCTCATTAGAGACAGTTGAAAGGTCTATAAATTCCTGTAACCAAGATCGTGTAATTATCATCTAAACTGCTCCAATAGTCTTATATCTCCCTCAAACAAACTTCTCAGGTCTGGTATCTTATGCATCAACATGGCAAAACGTTCTACCCCTAAACCAAAAGCATAGCCGCTTACATCTTCATAGCCTACTGATTTAAAGACATTCGGGTCTACGATACCGCAACCCAATACTTCAAGCCAACCTGTATGGGAACAGATACGACACCCTTTCCCCTCACAAAAGATACAAGAGATGTCTACTTCAGCAGAAGGTTCGGTAAACGGGAAAAATGAAGGTCTAAAACGTACGTCAACATCACCGAACATATATTGTAAGAAGTCTGTCAATATTGATTTCAAGTTTGCAAAACTCACTTTACCTTTTGCATCTACCACGAGTCCTTCTACTTGGTGAAACATCGGTGTATGGGTCACATCAAAGTCTCGTCTGAAGACAGTACCCGGAGCGATCATTCTGATCGGTGGTTTGGTTTCAAGCATCGTTCTGATCTGTACAGGAGAGGTATGCGTTCTAAGTAATCCGCCATCTTTAAAATAAAATGTATCTTGCATATCACGTGCAGGATGGTACTTAGGCAAATTAAGTGCTTCAAAGTTATGAAAATCATCTTCAACCATAGGACCAGACTCTACAGCAAAATTCAATGCCACAAAGTAATCGATGATCTTATCCATCGTCTCCATCACAGGATGCAAGGCACCTTTTTGGGCGACTGTCCCATAAAGAGAAACATCAATCGCTTCTGATTTCAATACTCTCTCTATCTCTTGGGCTTTTAAAGTTTCATAACGTGCATCAAAACTTTTTTGTAAAGCCGCCTTGTTTTCGTTAAGTCCTTGGGCAAAAGCTTTTTTCTCTGGACCGGGGACATCTTTCATCTTGGCAAACTCTGCTGCCAAGATCCCCTTCTTTCCAAAAAGCTCTACACGTACTTTTTCAAGTGTTTCAAGACTCTCTGCTTGCACAATTTTATTTTCTAATTCTTTCATTATTTTCC
>DQVY01000091.1 GCA_015661535.1 Sulfurovum sp.
ACTTTTGCAAAGCCGCCCATGGCAGCAAAAGAGAGTGAAGCCAACAGCATAAAAAGGATACCTCTGTCCATATTTTTAATTTTTTCTTTCAACTTCAAGCCTAATTTTTTGCAAGTGTAGCATAAAACGCTATAATGTCACTCTTATACCCCCAAAAGGACGATACAAGATGCCTGCATCCACTATTAACGACAACAATGTCAGCCAAACGATTAACATGATAGACGATATGTCTATGAACCTGGATGGCACCGTACAAACCCTGCTTATTCCAGTCTATGAGAAGTTCCCTATTCTGGCCTATCCTATTTTAGATATTCCCTTGGCAAATTTTATTGCAGCGGTACTTGTGTTCTTACTCTTTTTATATTTTAGAAAACTCTTTACCCTTGTGATCATGGGTACCTTGCAAAAACTTTCAAAATATACCGATACCTATCATGATGATAAAGTGATCTCTGCGTTAAAAGCACCTGTGCGTTTTGCCTTTATACTCATCGGTGCACATCTCTTTTTCCTTCTTATTTTCAAAGAGACAGACTTTATTAAAAATATTCTCAATACCCTGGTAGTTTACACTATATTTTGGGCCATACTAGCAATTGTTGAAGCCCTGCGTGAATTTATCTATGCTACTACGGAAAGGTTTAATGCTGAACTGTCCAAAGAGATAGGAAACTTTATTTTGGCCATTGCCAAAATACTTATCGCAGGTATTGGTCTGGGTGCTATGCTTCAGGTCTGGGGCATCAATGTTACAGCACTCGTTGCCTCTCTTGGTATTGGTGGTCTTGCCTTTGCACTTGCGGCGAAAGATACGGCTGCAAATCTTTTTGGTTCCTTTTCCCTGCTTGCGGACAAGTCCATCCGTATAGGAGAATGGATCAAGGTGGGAGGTGTGGAAGGTACGGTAGAGAACATTGGGATGAGAACCACCAAAATACGTTCTTTTGGAAAGTCTCTCATCACCGTGCCTAACCACATTGTTGCCAATAGCCCTATAGAAAACTTTTCCCGCCGCGGAGTGAGACGTATTAAGATGAATGTCGGGTTAACCTACGGTACCTCAGAGGCACAAATGAAAAAGATCCTGGAAGAGATAAAATACATGTTGCATAACCATGAAAGTATTTCACAAAAAGAGACACTGTTGGTAAACTTTAACTCGTTTGGGGACTCCGCACTGAATATTTTCATCTACACCTTCACTGCCACAGCCAACTGGGCTAAATACTTAGATATACGTGAAGAGATCCACTTGCAGATCATGAAGATCGTTGAAGATAACGGATCAAGTTTTGCCTTTCCTTCACAAAGTATTTATGTGGAATCACTGCCAACCCCACCTATCGCGTAGGTCGGGATATGCTGTGGGGACACAGCACCCTACATTTTCTGCTATAATACACATAATTATTTATGAAAGAACTATCATGCAAGAAAACACCCTTAAAAAAGTAGCTATTGTCGGAAGACCAAATGTTGGAAAATCTTCCCTCTTTAACCGTTTGGCAAGACAGAGAGATGCCATCACTTCAGACATGTCCGGTACCACCAGAGATGTCAAAAAACGCATCGTGACCATTTCAAACAACCGTGACTTTGAAGTGCTGGATACAGGGGGGATAGACTACTCTTCTGAACTGTTCACAAAAGTGGCAGAATTTTCCCTCAGAGCTGCTGAGGAAGCAGACATCATCATCTATATGGTTGATGGAAAGACGCTTCCAAGTGAGGAAGACAGAGAGCTTTTTTACAAACTGCAAGAGATGAAAAAACCTTTGGCACTTGTGGTCAATAAAATAGACAATGACAAAGAAGAAGAACGTTACTGGGAATTTTTAGAGTTTGGAGCAGATGCCACTTTCCCTATGTCTGTGAGCCATAACCGTTATTTTAATGACTTTTACGCCTGGTTGGAAGAGCACATCCCTGCACCGGAAGAGGAAGAAGAACTTATCCTTGAAGAAGATCCCGAAATTGATCCTTTTGAGCAGATCGTACGTGATATTAACACGGTAAAAGAAGAGGAAGTGGACAATGAGATACGTGTAGCCATCATCGGTCGTGTCAATACAGGTAAATCTTCACTGCTTAATGCCTTACTTGGAGAAGAACGTTCTGTGGTCTCAGATGTGGCAGGTACTACCATTGACCCTATCGATGAGATGATAGAGCATGATGGACATGAGATCACCTTTATCGATACTGCAGGGATCAGAAAACGTTCCAGAATTGTGGGTATTGAAAAATATGCCCTGACAAGAACCACAGAAATGCTGAAACAGGCAAATCTTGTTTTACTGATGCTCGACTCGACCACACAGGTATCAGAGCTGGATGAGAGGGTTGCAGGGCTCATCGAAGAACATAAATTAGCCTGTCTCATAGTGCTCAATAAATGGGATATTAAAGAAGACAGATCGTATGAAGAAGTGGTCGATGATATTCGTGACGAATTGAAGTTCCTTCATTATGCACCGTTTATCACCATTTCGGCCAAAACAGGGCTGCGTGTGAACAAGATCCTTGGACAAATTGTCGATATTTACGGACGTTACAAAAGACGTATTTCCACTTCAGATCTCAACGATACCCTGCGTGCAGCCATCAGAAGACACCATGTGCCTTCACATCATGGGGCTGTAGTGAACATAAAGTTTGCAACACAATATGAAACCAAACCACCTAAAATTGCGCTCATTACCAACAAACCTGAGTTTTTACACTTCTCATACATCCGTTACCTAGCAAACTTTTTTAGAGAAAAATTTGATTTTGAAGGTGTGCCCTTAGATATTGTGGCACGTAAACGTGGTCAAAGGATCGATGAAGAAGATGAATTTCAGTAAATTCTTCATTCCTCATTCCTAATTCCTAATTCTCCTGCTATAATTGCACAAATGATAACAGGAGAGCACATGCGTGTACTTACAGGAATACAAGCTTCGGGGAAACTACATATAGGCAACTATTTTGGTGCGATGAAACCCATGATAGAACTTCAGGAAAAAAATGAACTTTTTACCTTTATAGCCAACTACCATTCACTGACCACTTCCAAAGATGCTGCTACGCTTAAACAGTACACCATAGATGCGGCGGTAGACTACCTCTCCCTTGGACTTGACCCTGAAAAAACAACATTTTGGGTACAGAGTGATGTACCAGAAGTCCTTGAACTCTACTGGATACTCTCAAAATTTACCCCGATGGGCTTACTTGAACGTGCACACAGCTACAAAGACAAAGTAGCTAAAGGCATCGCTGCGAACCATGCACTCTTCTCTTACCCTGTACTCATGGCTGCAGATATACTCATGCTCGATACACAAAAAGTACCTGTAGGAAAAGACCAGATACAGCATGTGGAAATGACCCGTGATATTGCCATCAAATTTAACAATGAATATGGAGAGATATTTACCCTTCCGGAACATGTTGTACAAGAAGATGTGGCAACCATTCCCGGTATAGATGGACAAAAAATGTCTAAGAGTTATAACAATGCCATTGATCTTTTTATGGATGAAAAGCCTTTACAAAAAAGATGTAACAAGATCATCTCTTCGTCGACACCATTGGGAGAACCTTTAGAATATGAAGGTGATAATATCTATGCCTTGGCATCACTCTTTTTAGATGATGCACAAAAACTAGAGCTCCAGGCACGTTATAAAAGCGGAAAAGAAGGCTATGGACATTTCAAAAAATATTTAAAAGAACTTATTTGGGAAGAGTTGGGTGAAGCGAGAGAAAAACGAGCGTATTACCTCTCTCATATGGATGAGGTCAATGACATTTTGGCACAGGGTGCCAAAAAAGCCAAAGCCATAGCCAATACTAAAATGGAAAAGGTTAGAGAAGCTGTAGGGCTACTCTAACACAGCACTAGAGATCATTTAAGGCTGAGTCAATGGCCATACCCACTTCATCAACGATCTCTTCCTGCTCTAGTTTTTCAGGTTCACCAGCATGGTCTTTCGCATCTGGTTTCACCTCATCTAATTTCTCTTTCTTGGCTGTATCTGCATAATTCTCTAAATTTTTCATATAACTTGATTTGGATTTATCATCTACGACATCCTCCAGATCATGGTCTTTCTCTTCAGTCCTTACTTCAACAGTATTGACGGTACTCTCTTCTGTCGCATCCACGTCAATATCTTCATCATCACCATAATCTTCAAGGTTGTCAAGATAATTGTCTTTTGCTTTGTCTTTCGTATCTGTGACTGTATAATCAACATCTTCAATGACTTGATCCTCTATCATATTGTACTGTACGATAAAATAGACAATAAGTAAAGACAACAATCCAACCAGTAATACTGCAAAACTTTCTAATAAATTTTTCATTTTCCTAACCCCTTTTAGTGATTTACCACTGTAATAAACCCTAAGATTTTCCACATTTGAAAACCACCTCTAAACTAGTGTCTATACGCTTAATATAATATAAACTTTAATGTATGCTCTATAAGCTTTTATAAGTTCTAAGGATGTATACAATACACACTTATACAATTATTGGCAGTCCTGCGAACTCATAAAAGTCCCATAAACTTTCCGTATTTACTTTAGATCGTGTAAAAGTAAACTTGGCTTTTTCAATACAGTATAACCGTATGAA
>DQVY01000100.1 GCA_015661535.1 Sulfurovum sp.
CTTTGAGTTGCAAGGCTTTTAGTACAGTTGTCATGGAATAGGTAAGACCTCAACAATTTTAGTAATGATCTCATCTGTTGTCATGCCTTTCGCGCGTGCTTCATAAGAGAGGACTATCCTATGACGCAACACATCATGTATCACATAGGCAATGTCTGCAGGGCTTACAAAGTCCTTGCCCCATAAAAAGGCTTTGGCTTTGGCAGCTTTGTAGAGGTCAATGGATGCCCGTGGACTGGCACCATACATCATGCATTTAGCCACCTCCTCAAGTCCAAACTTCTCTGGGTCTCTGGTGGCTGAAATAAGTTGCACCATGTATCTTTCTAACTCAGGGTCAATGTGTATCGTTCCCAACTCTTTTTGAAGGGACTGCAGCTCTTCAATGTTTAAAACGGCATGCACCTTTTCAAAACTTTTGTTGGCTACTTTTTGCATGATCTCCAGCTCTTCTTCTTCACTGTTATGCGTGACGACGATCTTCATCATAAATCTGTCAAGCTGGGCTTCAGGCAGGGCATATACCCCTTCTTGTTCAATGGGGTTTTGTGTGGCCATGACCAAAAAAGGAGGATCTATTTTGAAGGTCTTCTCTGCAATGGTCACCTGTCTTTCCTGCATGACCTCAAGCAAGGCGGACTGTACTTTTGCAGGGGCACGGTTGATCTCATCTGCTAAAAGCAAGTGTGTAAAGAGCGGTCCTTTTTTAATGCTGAATGTATGGTCTTGGGGGTTGTAAATTTGTGCACCTATGATGTCGGAGGGCAAAAGATCGGGGGTAAACTGTATACGTTTGGCATCTAAACCTAAAGCCTGAGAAAGTGCATTAATAGTGGTGGTTTTGGCTAGCCCCGGTACCCCCTCCACTAAAATATGTCCATCGCAGAGCAGTCCGATGAGGAGGCCCTCTATCATACTTTCCTGCCCTACTACTGCTTTGGCAAGTTCATCTTTTAGTATTTGTATTTTTGGGTTCATTGTATCTTCTCCATGTTTTCTATTGTTTGTAGCGACTCTTGTTTTAATGTTTTAAGGCTTGTTTTCTCTGTACCATATAAGGTTTTTTCCACACGCGCAATGGTCTTACGAAATCTTTTGACATCGTAGGCAAGTAAAACCTGTAAAAGTGCTTTAAGGTCTTTGCTTTGTTTGATCTTTTCTATCAAGGCACTGTGAGGTGTATGTTTTTTTGGTTTTATCCTCTGTTTGCTTTTTTTGTAAACAAAGGCAGTCAAAAGACCTGCTGTAAACACAAGCAGATAGTTAAAAACAGTTTGTATCCATGACCAGTCTTTATCAGACACACTAGGCGTGTCAACCTTGTCAATCAAGAGACTGCTGTTGACCTCTTCTATATGAAAATGTTGCTCTGGTACCAAAAGAGTATAACTTTTTTGGGTTTTTGGATCAAAGGCTTGAATATCCAGTTCGGGGAGGGTAAAGTCTTTATTGTGAGAGAACGCCATAGGGTAGGTTACTGTACTTTTGGTACCTTTTATAGTAGCACGTGATTTGACCTCGGGTGCTTCTGTAAACTGCGTAAAGTTTCCCTCTTGAGGTAAAAGAGTATTAAAAATAGGAGGGTAGCCCTCTCCTTGAATAGTTACTTGTAAAGGCAAAGGCTCATAGGGTTTCCCTTTTAAGGTTTTTACCTTGTAGTCAACCCTAAAGTTCCCAACAATTTCTGTGCCATCAGGCAGGGCTTTCACCTTGAGTCTGAGTGGGGGTACTTCAATGTTGCTGTTTTTTGTCTCCAGGGTCTTGACATTGTCTCTGTCCCCTGAAAATGAGTAGGCGACAGATTCATCGCTGGTGGCTTTTTGTGTCAGTGTAAAGTTGATGTCAACCTCACCGGCTTTCAGTGGGTAGACAAGATAGGTGTAACGTATTTGTGCAGCATGGTAGGCATCGATCTCCTCAATGTCTATACGTTGAAAACTATAACTCTCACTTTTTTGTAGATCAAAGTCAAAAAGCAGGACAATAGTATTGTTTGTCTGATTGACATCAAAGGTCAGAAGTACGGCTTCTTTTACATAAGGTTCTGTGTTGTCAACTTTGACTGCATAGGTAAAATCTGCTGCCTGTAAAGACGAGACAAAGAGTAACATGCACAACAGGTAAATGTTACCAAGGTGTTGTTTCACGAATGTATCCTTTATTGATGAGATCATAAGCTTTGGAGCCCAGAGGTTGTTCTTCTGCAGTTTCATCTAAGAGAAGTTTGCCTTTTTCTCTCTCTTCTTGCTTATCAGTACTGCTGGCATTTTCTCCCCCGCCTCCAGAGCCGGAAGAGGGTTGGTCTTCCTGGTTTTTCTCTTTCTCTTCTTCACTCTTCTCTTGTGATTCAGATTTGGAACTGTCAGCATTTTGAGACTTAGGGTGGGCAATGCCTAAAGAAGCATCGTCTTTATTTGAAAGTAAGGCGATCTTTTTCAAATTATTTTCTGCATCAGGGTCTTTGCCAAGCTGTAAGGTTTTAGTATAGTAAATTTTGGCTTTATCATACGTTTTAAGCATGGCATAGGCATTGGCAATATTGTAGTAGATCTGCTGTTTTATCTTTACCTGGCTGGAGCGTATGCTTTTGTAGGTTTGTATGGCTTTTTTAAAAGCACCCAATCTATAATAGGTATTTGCCAAAGCCAGTTGTTGTTCCAGTGATCTTTGGTCTACCTGTTTGAAGTGCCTCTTTGCTGTGTTGAAATCTTTTTGGACATAAGCACTATAGCCTTGATGCAGATGATAGGTGTCTAAAAAAGAAGCTTCAGCCTGTAAGCCAAAAAAAGTTGCAAGTACAAAAAGTATTTTGATCCCGCGTGTGTGTAAAAGAAGAAAAAGCAGTATTGCCAAAGCCAAAGGAAACTGGTAACGTTCCAGGTATTGGCTCTGCATCTTTTGTATGAGTTGTGTTTCGCTATGGCTTTTGCTGAGTGCAGTATATAAGTCACTTGCAGTAGCTTCCGGACTTGCAGAGGCTACAAAATAGTTACCATGCATGGCAGAAGCAAGCTGCTTAAGCAAAGGGTTAATGCGAGAGATGACAAGGTTCCCCTCTTTGTCTTTGAGCAGTGATCCATCTTCTTTTTTTACGGAAGTTCCCGTTGTACTTCCCAGGGCAAGTACCGTGAGGTTAATGTTTGCCTCTTCCAGGTAGCCTTGTAAAGCTGGAAGATCTTTCTCTTCGCCTCCATCTGTAATAAGTAAAAGGTTGGAACGTTTGAGTTGCATCGCAGTCAATTTTTTAAAGAGTTTTTTTAAAGAGGTCCCTTTTGTTAAAATGTAGTCAAGGTTTAAACTTTGAAGTGCTACTGCAATAAGCGCATGGTCGGTGGTAGGGGGAGAGAGTAAGAGGGGGTTAGAGGTAAAGGCCACAAGTCTAATGTTGTCACTTGGGTTTTTCTCCAACAGTGCCAGTATCGTTGCTTTGGCAAAGTCATAGCGTGTAGGGCTAAGGTCTTCAGCATGCATGGAATAAGAGACATCCAGGGCAATGATGATATCTTTGGCTTCTACTTGTGCTTCTTGCAAGGCCAACTTCTCTACAGGTCGGGCGAGAGCCAGAAGTACAAGCATTAAGACAAGTATATGTACAAGTATCATCATATGGTTTTTGTACTGCCAGAGTAAAAAAACCAAAGGGATCAAGAGCCATAAAAGTTGGGGGTATAGAAAGCTCATAGCGCCTTACTCCCCTGTATATCTTGCGTGATACCTAACCCAATCCATAGTATAAGCAGAAGAACAACCATCCCCAGCAGATACACAATAAGCAAACGCTGGTTCAGGTAATTTTCTGACCGTATATTGGAGGGTTCCAAGGCATTGATCTCTTTATAAACAGCACTTAGGGCTTTGGCAGAAGAGGCAGCATAAGCGTTTGCCCCTGTTTCTTTTGCAATAGTTTGGAGTAAAGCAGCATCATAGTCGGACTTTTTCCCTAAGCCAATGGTATAGACTTTAATGCCACGCGCTTTGGCTTCTTTGACTGCTTCTTTAGGAGAAGTACGCCCTGCATTGTGGTAGCCGTCAGTGAGTAAAATGATGGCTTTATTTTTGGCTTCCCCAAAGCTTAGGGTGCGTATGGCTTGCATGAGGGCATCTCCAATCGCGGTACTGTCTCCTGCAATGCCCACATTGCTCATATCGAGTAGATAGGAGAGTGCCGGCAGATCATAGGTAAGGGGAGAAGCAGTGTAGGCAAAGGTACCAAAAATGACCACTCCCATGTTGTCATCATGCCGATTTTTGATGAAGTCAGCAGCCAGATCAAGGTTGATCTCAAACTTATTTTTAATGCGGTTTCCCACATCAAAACCGCTCTCGGCCATAGACCCTGAAGCATCCAGTGCCAACACGAGGTCTCGACCATTTTTATGATGGCTCTCTTTTGCATCGTAGACAAAAGGTTTGGCCAAAGCAAAGACCATGAGTGTAAAAATGACTATTTTGAGCCAGGGTTCCCAAGAGAGGAAAGGGCTTTGTCTGCTGA
>DQVY01000179.1 GCA_015661535.1 Sulfurovum sp.
CTTCTGTGCTCCATGTATCATCAAGTTTTCTATGGTACAACATCGTAATGAGACACTCATCTGTAGTGGTAGCCAAAAACTCTACAGCAAAGAGTCTGTTTTTTAAAACCTCTTGTGAAGCATTTATCTTTTCAAGCAGTACCCACATGCGTTTCTCTATGGGCTCTATGACTTTGGGACATTCAGAAATGTTAATGGCACCTTTTTCACGTACCCCATCAACAGGCAACTTCCCCATTGCATAATCACATCTCTCACCCTCATGCCAAATACGAAACTCAGACCGTGCACGATAGTGTGAGGGGGGAGAATCAAAGACTTCCAATGCTTCCGTATAAAATGGTGACAGAAGTCCTGAGACCCTCTGCTCTTTTTGTGTCAGTTGTTCTTCATACGAGAGGTCAAAAAGACCACAGGAACCGCAGGTTCCAAAATGTTTACAATCCAAAGTTACGCCTTTAACTACAATTTGGTATAATCGCAATACTAATAGTTTTACGTAATTTTATCGAAAAGGTTCTAAGATGTCACTCTCTGTTGTCATACTTGCTGCGGGTCAAGGTACACGTATGAAGTCTACTACCCCTAAAGTCCTTCACAAAATTTCTGGAAAATCTATGTTATTTCATGCCATAGATGCTGCAAAAGAAGTTTCAGATGACATTACTGTGGTACTTTACCATCAAGCAGAACGTATTCAAGAAGAGATAGAGGCTGCTTACTCTGGCATTCATTTTCACTTACAAGATGCCAAACAATACCCAGGAACGGGTGGCGCAATGAAAGGTGTGAAAACCAAAAACGAACGTACACTCATACTTAATGGTGACATGCCCCTCATTACCAAAGACTCACTCTTAGCCCTTACTTCTGGAGATGCTGATATCAATATGTCTGTCATTAAACTTGACGATCCAACAGGATATGGACGCGTGATTATTGAAAATGAAAAAGTGCTTGAGATTGTAGAACAAAAAGATTGTAACGAAGCACAGCTGCTTACGAAAACAGTAAACGCTGGCATTTATGCAGTGAACACTTCTTTACTTGAAAAGTACATCCCTGCCTTAGACAATAACAATGCCCAAGCAGAGTACTATCTTACAGACATTGTGAAAATGGCAGTAGATGAAAACAAAACAGTCAACCCCATCTACGTAGAAGAAGAGGAGTTTAAAGGGGTAAACTCCAAACTTGACCTGGCCCATGCTGAAGAGATCATGCAGAGACGTATTAAAACTGCATGGATGAAAGCGGGGGTAAGCATGCGTTTGCCTGAAACCATTTACATTGATTGTCGTGCGACGTTTGAAGGTGAGTGTTTCCTGGAAAATGGCGTAAGCATTCAAGGAGCTTCTTTCATTAAAAATGCACATATCAAGACCCTCTCCGTCATTGAAGATTCCACCATAGAAAACTCAGATGTAGGGCCTATGGGAAGAGTGCGTCCAAACTCTGTACTGATAGACACACACATAGGAAACTTTGTAGAGGTCAAAAAGTCTACACTCACAGGGGTAAAAGCAGGACACTTGGCATATATAGGCGATGCAACGATCGATGAGGGTTCAAACATCGGTGCAGGGGTGATCACCTGTAACTACGATGGGAAAAACAAATACCAAACGACCATAGGTAAAAATGTCTTTGTAGGCTCAGACACACAGCTTGTAGCACCATTGAACATCGCTGATGACGTGATGATCGCTGCAGGAAGTACTGTCACAAAAGATGCACAGCAGGGAGATTTGATCCTTTCGCGCACCCCGCAGAAAAGTATTAAAAACTTCTTCTATACATTTTTTGGTACAAAGGCATAAGATGCAGATAGACCTAAGTAGCAAATCTATTCTTTTGGCAGTCACGGGCAGTATCTCTGTCTATAAAGCCTGCGATCTGGCACGTCTGTTTGTAAAGGCAGGGGCAGAAGTGCATGTTATCATGACAAGATCTGCTGAACGTTTTGTCTCTGCCCTTACTTTTGAAGCACTTACACGAAACCCTGTACTTACCGAAGAGAGTGAATCCTGGTCTTCTACCCTTAACCATATAGACATAGGTAAAATGTGTGATATTTGTGTCGTTGCTCCAGCTACAGCCAATACACTCAACAAAATAAGCCAAGGCTTTGCAGACACTATTTTAACCCAAACACTGCTTGCCTTTCAAGGTGACATTTTGCTTGCTCCCGCAGCCAACACACAAATGCTTGCCAACCATGCCAGTGTCAAGAACCTTGACTTACTGCAGGCACAAGGCTATACCATCATCCATCCTCAAGAGAAATTACTCGCTTGTGGTGATGTCGGGGCTGGTGGTTTGGCTGAACCTACAGAGATTTTTTTTGAAACAGCCAGAGCACTCCTGCAAGAAGCGTTCTGGCTGGACAGGGCTGTTATCGTTACCGGGGGAGGAAGCAGGGAGAAGATAGACGAAGTACGTTATATCTCCAACTTCTCTTCAGGAAAAATGGCAAAGTCACTCTGTCTGGCACTCTACCTCAAAGGTGCCAAGGTACATTACCTCACCTCAATGGGTGCGGAGGGTTTGCCCTTGTCTATCACCTCTGAGGCCTTTGAAGAGGCAGAAGAATTATTAGTCCAGACGCAAAATGCACTAGACAGATGTAAAGAAAATGAAGTCTCACCTTATTTGTTTATGGTAGCCGCTGTGGCAGACTTCAAAGCACAGTCTCCACAAAAAGGAAAAGTGAAGAAGTCCTCTTTGGGTGAAACATGGAACATTACACTGACACAAAACCCAGACCTACTCTCTACACTTCAAAGAGAGGGTATAAAAACCGTTGCTTTTAAAGCAGAGATGGACAGCAAAGAGGGCTTAAACAATGCGGTGAATCTACTCACACAAAAAAAGGTAGATGCCGTCTGCTATAACCTGCTGCAAGATGCCACCAGTTTTGGAGGAAATGAGAATGAGATCACCTTTATTACCAAAGAGACACAAGTAGCCTTAGGCAGAGCAGACAAATTAAGCCTGTCACAAAAAATTGTCGACCAGGCAAAGAAGTTAGACCGTGCCTAAAACAGCACTGAAACACCTGGCTATCATCATGGATGGGAATGGAAGATGGGCAAAAAAACGCGGGCTTTCACGCACAAAAGGACATGAAGCCGGTGCAGAAGCCATTCGTGACATTACTACCTACTGTGCGGCACATACAGAAATTGAAACTGCTACCTTTTATGCCTTCAGTACAGAGAACTGGAAACGTCCCAAGTTGGAAGTAGAGTTTCTTATGAAACTACTTGAGAGGTATCTAAAAAATGAGCTTGCCACCTACCAAGAACATGGGGTACGCTTTAAAGCCATAGGATGTTTGGATCAATTTTCAAAAGCCCTGCAAAAATGTATTGCCAAAACAGAAGAGCTGACCAAAGACAATACAAATCTTACGCAAATCCTTGCACTCAATTACGGTTCCCGTTCAGAGATCACCTCTGCAGTAAACAAGCTTATGGCTGAAGGTAAAACATCTGTCAGCGAAGAAGAGATCTCACAAGCCCTGCAAACACCTTACACAGACATAGATCTTCTCATTCGTACTTCAGGAGAGCAACGACTTTCAAACTTTCTTTTATGGCAAATCTCTTACGCTGAATTTGCCTTTACTCCCACACTTTGGCCAGATTTTTCTGCGGAAGAATTAGATACGATCATACACGATTTTACACAACGCAGCAGACGATTTGGAGGTCTCTAATGTCAGAAAATATACTTATAGAAATAGCACTCATAGTCTTTGTTTTTGGGGCCATGATCGGTTCTTTTTTAAATGTGGTCATTTACCGCATACCTAAAGGAGAGAGTATTGTCTTTCCTTCTTCCAAATGTCAAAGTTGTGGAAATTCCTTAAAATGGTATCACAATATTCCCATCTTTTCCTGGTTATTTTTAAGAGGAAAATGTGCTTTTTGTAAAGAGAAGATATCTATACAGTACCCTTTGGTTGAATTCATTACAGGGCTGCTCTTTACTGCCCTGTATGTGAAACTCGGTCTGGTCTGGTATCTGCCTTTCATGGCTGCATCATTTGCAGCCTTACTTGCACTGGTCATGATAGATTTTAAATATATGGCAGTACCTGACAATGTCAATTTTGCAGCGTTGGTATTTGCACTCATGCAACCAGAGTTTCTAAATGCACTCATGTATGCAGCCATTGCTGCGGGTGGGCTTTACCTTATAGGCCTTCTCTCCTCTTTACTTGCGAGAAAACAGGCTATGGGCGGGGCAGATGTCATTGTAGCAGGTACGATGGGTGCTTTACTGGGTTTCCCTAACTTTTTTATGGCACTTTTTCTTTCTGCACTTTTGGCCATGATACCCGCACTCATCTGGAGAGACAAGGGTGTCCCTTTTGTACCTTTCTTAGCCCTGGCAACCTTCATTGTCTACCTCTATGACACGCAAGCAACACAACTGTTGGAAACACTCATCTATGGTTAATATCAAAGGCTATATCGCTTCGAATTTCACTAAGTCTTTCCTGACGATATTTCTGCCCTTTTTTCTCATTATCTCTTTGGTGTTTCTTGTACGTATTGCTGCACTGACTGCCAAGATACAAATCAGCTTTTCTGAGCTCCTGCTTCTTTACAGCTACTCTATCCCTGAGATATTTTTTTATACTATACCCCTCTCATTCATTGCTGCCTTGGCCAATTTACTCATTAAACTCTCGCAGGACAATGAGCTGATCGCCCTCTATGCTTTAGGGTTAAGATCTAAAAAAATACTACGTCATCTGCTGATCTTCGGTTTTCTTTTTTCATTCCTTCTTGCAAGTATCTCTCTCCTTGCCATGCCGCTGAGTAAACAATTTTACCATGCGTTCAAAGAAGAGAAGAAGAATGATGCAAAACTCAATATCATACCGGGAAAACTGGGTCAGAAATTTGGAGATTTTTATATTTATGTTCAAAAAAAAGAGAATGACATCTTCCATAATATTGTCATCTATAACCGCACAGAGAAAGAGAGTGAACAGTTCTTTTCCTCCCAGACAGGATATCTTGCACAAAAACAGGGTATCACTTCTTTAGTCTTAAATGAAGGGTATGGATATACCTACTCCAAAGACAAAATGCAGCAGGCCCAATACCAAACAATGGAATTTTTTGACTCTACACAAAAAACAAAATTTAAATTTGAAAGCCTAAAAACCTATTGGGATCACTTCGGTACAGACAAAAACTTTATGAAAAAAATCCTATTTTTCGTTTTTGTCAGCTTTATACCTCTTCTCTCTGTCTATCTTGTGGCTGCCTTTACTATGATCAACCCCCGATACCAAAAAAACCACTCTTTTATAGTCATTTTTGTGACCACGCTGTCCCTCTATCTAGTCGCCTCCTCTTTACAAAAATGGGGTACACCGTACATACTTTTGGCCGCTGTAACTACTGTAGGACTTTTAGGACAATGGCTCTTTCATAAACGTGTAGCAAGATATTTCTAATGCGTGTAAAAGCTGTGATAAGTTACGATGGAAGTGCCTACAAAGGCTTTCAAAAACAGACTTCCACAAACAACACCATCACCACAGCGCTTGAAAAAGCACTACGGGCTTTACATATAGATTCACCTATAACAGGAAGCGGCAGAACAGATGCCGGTGTACATGCCACAGGACAGGTGATACATTTTGATCTGCCTTATTTTTGGCAGGATCTGGAAAAGCTGAAAGTAAATCTAAACCGAAAACTGGACGATATCTATGTGAAACACATCAGCAAAGCAGAAGATGATTTTCATGCACGTTTTTCTGCAAAAAAAAGGGTGTACCGTTATGTGTTCAAAGCCTCTAAACCTTCGGTCTTTGAACAAAAATATATCTCCTATTATGAAACATTTGATCCTGCCAAACTTCTCGAAGCGCTGAAGACTTTTGAAGGCAAACATGACTTTGAGCTCTTTCATAAAACAGGCTCTGTCACTCACACAAATATAAGAGAGATTTACCATGCGAAGTATAAAGCGTATAAAGGGTACCATTTTATCTATTTTAAGGCAAATGGGTTTTTACGTGCACAGGTACGTATGATGGTGGCTATGGCCATGGCTTATGCTACAGACAGCATCACACTAAAACAACTTAACGAACAGCTAGCCTGTAAAAAAAAGCACTCGACAACATTAGCACCGGCAGAGGGACTCTACCTTGCTACTATACTTTACTAAAGGAATTTACCTTGAAAAAATTTTTACTGCTTACTGCTTTTAGCTTATCGGCCTATGCAGACAATGCTATGGAGATGCTCTACTTAAAAAATGCCTGCAACAGCTGTCATGGTATGTATGGGGAGGGTATGGGTGCTTCTCCAAGACTTCAGGGAGTGGCAGAGCATACTTTACTAAGAAGGCTCAAAGATCTTCAGAATGGAAAAACCCGTTCTGCTTTTGGTTCGGTAATGATATCTTTTGCAAAAACCCTGGATGAAAATGAAACCAAAGCGATGGCAAAGTATCTTTCAACACTTAAGACAACAGTAGATGAGGGACGCTATGATATAGAGTTTGAACCCGCAGGAGATGGCGGGTCTTAAGATGCTGTTTCTATAGGAACAGCTTTAACTTACGGTACAGGCACTTCTTCTTTCATCTCTGTTCTTAATGTCTCAACAGGTGCAGAGGGTGCTTCAATCGTAGGTGTAACGACAGCCGGTGTTTCCACTGCTGGTACTTCAGGTATTACTTTCACTTCTGGGGTTTCTACTGCTACAGGAGCCGATTCCGCTACTTCTTGCACAGCAGGAATCTCAGGTTTACTTTCCACTTTTGGTGCTTCTGCCACAGGAGCCGCAGGTGTTACTGCAGGTACAGGAGCAGGAGTGCTAACAGGTGTAGATACCGCTGCTTTTTCTGCCAACTTTTCGTTCATCTCTTCTATCTCTTCTCTCAGGTCAAAGAGTTCATCATCCAAAGTGCTCACTTTTTCAACATTCATACCATGTTCATACACAAGCTCTCCACCCTCTTTTCCCTGTACAAAGATACCATACACCAAGCCCATGAGTACAACAATATAAAGAAACTTCATAAAGCCATTTTTCGTCACCGCTGCCAAAAATTTGAACACAAGTACGACCGCAGGTGCCAACAACAGATAGGTACCTAAAAGTTTATGCTCGGAAAGTGCTGTTTTCCCTGCTTCCGTTAATGCAGGATAGGCTTCTTTACCATCTGTCAAACCTGTTAAGTACGCCACTGCGCCAACAAGTATCATGACAAAGATCAAAAAGAAATTAATACCGCCAATGGCTTTTTTCTTAAATATTAAATTAAGCAGTTCCAAAAGAAGTATGATCACAGGTAAAGCGATCATAAAATGAACAACAGGAGGGTGTAATAGTACCGCAAGGTCAAAGGGGAGTTCAACTTTTGGTAAGGTAATAGCAGGTAGTGTCATAATGAATATCCTTAAATTTTAGTGAAAGATTATAACACAAATCTGTTAAAAGGGTTTAACTATCACCATAATAACGATAAACATCATAAGAAGCGTCGGTACTTCATTGTAGATCCTGAACCATTTGGAGCTTTTATAGTGTGGGTTCTCTACCATGATAAGACGTATCTTTCCCAGTGAAATATGGTATGCTAAAAGCAGTGCCAAAGCAAAGAGTTTTGCATGCATCCATCCGCCACTTGCGAAAATACCCTCTTTTAAATAAAGCATAAGACTACCAGAAAGTACCGTTGCCCACATGGCAGGTACACCAATATACTTAAAAAGTTTATACTCTTGTACTTTTACAATATCAGTAAATGCTTTTGTATCTGCATTTTCACGGTGGTAAATAAACAATCGTGGCAAATAAAACAACATCGCCATCCACGATACAAAACTCATCACATGAAACGCCAAAATCCAAGAATAATATGCCATCTACTTCTCCAACACGCTAAAATCATTTTGGCTGTACACAACCAATTGTAATTTCTTATAATATCCAAGAAGTGCATAGTCTATCTTTAGCTTGCTGCCATTTTTAGGCCTGCTCTTTTTCTTTTTAAAATAGATAGGGATTTTTCGATCCTCCACATAGAGATGTTTGTTTTTATAGATACCTACAATATCTTTCAACACTTCATTTTGTCTATAGGCAATCTTTTTTGACAGATCATTTTGTCTCAACATATACTTCTGTACATCTACTTTGCCTTTCTCTTTGGCTATATACACATGGGTTAATTCTTTTAAACCTTTGTAGGTTTTTATGCCGCGTACAAGCAGATCATATGTTTTACCCGCTTCCAGGGCAGAAGCCGAGCCAAAAAGAAAGATACCTCTGCCCTCTTTTGTCTGCTTGATGAGTGCATGGTTTTTCTGTTTCCATACCACAATGGCATCCTCCACAATAACCTCATTCTCCAAATGCTCTTGCGTATAAAAATAGTCTATATTTTTCACTTCTCTTGTAGGCTTTTTTTCAAGCTTTATATGCTCTGCTACATAAGGTTTCATATCGAAATAAGCATAAACAGGAAGGTGATCTGAGTAGCCTTTTCCTCTGTGTTTGCCTTTTTTGTATTCCCACCTGTTAATGTACCCGCGCTTTGTGAAAAGATACCCTCTTCTAAAAACGTTAAACGAATGATTGACATAGTCAATACCCTTGCCGTCAAAGAGTGCTGCCGGAACTATGATATGGTCAGCTGTACCTTTTTTACCATAAAACTTGGTATTCCAGCGTTGATCCAGTGCCAACTCCTTCCATAATGTGTAGTGTTGTCCTTTGTTCTTGTTTGTCTGAAGCATATCTGACGTATCTATCAGTTGATTACTGCTGTTGACAATACCAATGATATGATGTAAGCCTGTTTTACCCCCTGTATCATTGATCTTATGTTCCAGATACAAATGAGCATCATACTCCGTGTTAAAATCTCCCAAAATAATATAGGGTTTGGATGCAGGCATCGTTTCTACACGTGCTTTTAGCACTTTGGCATACTGCATACGTTTACTCTCCACACCCCTATAGGCTCTGGACTTCCAATGGTTGACAAAAAGCACTAAAGGTTTTCCTTCAACTTCTACCTCAACTTCGAGTATGTTACGCACCCGCGGCGAATAACTCACCTGTAGGTCTCTATACTTTTTTATGGGAAATCGTGAAAGCAAAGCAACTTGTATGCTTGCACCCTTTTTAGTACTTATAGCCGCATACCTGTAGCCACAACCAACACGAGCGAGTCGCTTTTGAAGTTGTGCAAATATGTTGGTATTTTCTATCTCCTGCAAAGCCACTATGTCTGCATCCAGATCGCAAATAACTTCTGCTACGTTATTGAGCTTTATCTCCACTATACGTTTCGTCCAGTTATGACTTTTTCTGTAGTCATCATACTCTGTACCGACATAGTTTGCATCAAAGAGGTTTTCTACGTTGTAACTCGCTACTTTGAAGGGTTTTGCAAAGAGTAACAGAGGGAGTAGACATAAAAGTAGGTAGCGCACATGATTTCCTAGATTTTTAATTAGATAAGACCGTAGGGTGCTGTCCCCTGACGGCACCACATTGTAAACCATTATTGGTGCTGTGAAGGCACGGCACCCTAAAAGGGTTCAATTTATTAACGGAACATTTTCCCAAGCATTTCCATAGCACCTTGAGGACCACCGACATTGGAGAGCATTTCATCCATGATGCTGCCTTCTCCAGAGGTTGCTTTGTCCACTACCTCTGGTACAACTTCAGCTAAAGCACCGGCTGCACTTTCTTCTGAAAGTCCCAGCTGTGACGCAAAGGCTGCAACCTTATCTGACCCTAGTAAGGTTGTGATCTGTTCAATTGAGATAGCTTTATTCTCTCCATTACCTAACCATGAACCTACGATCTCACCTAAACCATTTTCTGATAATCCAGACACAAAGGTCACAAGGTTTAATCCGCCGTCTCCATTACCTACAAGACCATTTAATGCATTGGCTATCTCATCAATATCTAATCCCGTAGTAGCATCATTACTGTTGCCTTCTATCATCGAAGCACCCATTTTTAATAAATCCATTATTTCCATTTTTATTTCCTTTTATATGTTATTTCTTAAGTATATTCAAAAATACTTTAGAAATAGTCTCCTTTTTATAGTAATGATAATAATTATCAAGAGTATTTAAGTTTAATTGCTCTATCATTCCTAACATTTATCTTTAAGGAGTCAAAACATGACTGCACCATTAACACAAACCTATACAGAACACACATCATTAAGAAACACTGTTTATCACCTATTGGATGCTATAGACATGAACCATGTACATAAAGTCGAACAACTACTCTGTGAGATCATGAAAGTAGATATGCCTGAAGTATCGCTACAACTTTTTTACAACTATGCACAAAAGAAAGAACGTAGAGAAGTATGTGCCTATTTTAAAACCATTTTACTTGTTACCCACAATAACCATTAAAGTGATTATTAGACTGTTTACCCTTACTTGTTACACTTGTAAAAACCAATACAAGGCACAATAATGAAAAAACATGAAAGTTATAAATGTAGTAAATGTGGGAATGAAGTTGAAGTAAGGCACGTCGGTGGCGGTACTCTCGTTTGTTGTGGGCAAGACATGGAGTGCATTACTGACAATGTCACGATGGTCAACCTCATGAAAGCCTTTGCAGGTGAGTCCATGGCGAGGAACCGTTATGAGTATTACGCAAAAGTAGCAGAAAAAGAGGGTTACAGAGACATTGGTGCGCACTTTAGACGTGCAGCACACAATGAGGTGCAACATGCCAAAATGGAACTCAAAATGCACAACCTGATGGCTACAGGTACAGAACTCGGGGATACCTTGGCTAACCTCCAAGATGCTATTAATGGAGAGAGCTATGAAAACCTTAGCATGTACCCTGACTTTGCAGCCATCGCCAAAGAAGAAGGTCACGATGATGCGGCACGTCTCTTTACCGCCATTGGCAAAGTAGAAGTAGAGCACGAAAAGATGTACAGAGAGCTGCTTGAACGTCTGAGTTCAGGGAAAGAGTTTGAAAGTGACAATGAAGACGAAGAGTGGATCTGTGAAGTCTGCGGACATGTCCACAGAGGCAAAAAAGCCCCTAAAGTCTGTCCAGTGTGTAAACACCCGCAAGAGTATCAGTCAAGATTGAACGAGAAGAAATAAACTAGCTTATTGAGAGGAAGCATTACAGTAGTACGATGCTATCCTCTGTAAGTTGTATCTGTTTACTTTCAATGAGTTCTGTCAAAGTACGCTTAAAATTCTTTTTACTCATACCAAACTTATTTTTAATGGCATCAGCATCACTTTTATAGGTAAAGGGCAAAGTACCCTCAGCCTCTTTTAGCATTTGTAAAATGGTGCCTTCTGCTTCCCCTATCTTCGCTTTTTTACCTATAGGCTGCAAGGAGAGGTCCAACTTAAAATCTTTTCTTACATTTTTGATATAGACCTTTTTCTTATCACCTATGCGCAACTCTTCAAAGATCTCATTGCTAAAGAGCATGCCTTCGTATTGGTTGTCAGCCACCACTTTAAACCCTAAAGGTGTTTTGGCAAGGACGATGGCTTCAAAGACTTTGTTTTGATGAAGCCCTTTCATATCTCTGTTTAAATATTTACCTATTTTTTGTGTGGCATACAGTCTGTTCGTTTGTTCATCTAAACAGACACGTAAAAGGTACTTTTTCCCTATGGTAAAGTGCTCTTTTTGTTGAGAAAGAGGTACAAACAAGTCTTTAGGCAATCCCCAGTTGACAAAAGCGCCATAGGTTTTGTAATCTACCACGGTAAAATAACCAAATTCACCCAGCTTCGCATAAGGCATTTTAGTCGTAGCCACAGGTCTGTCTTCACTGTCAGTATAAACAAATACATCTAACAGTGAGCCCATAGGCATTTCATCTTCCATGATATAGATGTTTGGTAAAAGTATCTCACTTCCATCTTTGGCTTCAAGGAAATAGCCATAGTCTGTGTCTCTCATGACCATGAGTGTGTTTATCTCGCCTATGGAGATACTAAGATTATGTTGTTTTTCTATTGGGGTTTTTGCATCAGTAAGGGTTTCTTGAGGGGTCTCTTCTAAGGGTTTTTGCATTGTGTTATTCCGTTTTTTAGTGTCATGATGTACTCATGATTTATTATAGAACCCTCTGAATAACCTAGCCATTCACAATGGGTTTTGCAAAGGTAAGATTGTGCAAGAGATTTATAAGTCCTAGCCATAGCTAAGACGCAGTAAATATCTTGTGCAGGATTACTTTTGCAAAGCTCACCCTACGGGCATCTCTAGCTTTCGTCTATGCGTCGTTACTCTTTCTTGACTTAGCTACGGCTAGGACTACAAAAGAGTGCCTAGCCTAGACAAAAGCTAGAAATATTGTGAACGACTAGGTTATTCAGAGGGTTCTATCCATATTATAGCGTAATTTTCACTATAAAGAAAAAGCTACTTTTGCACATCTTTCCTAGGTCTCCCTCTCTTATTTAATGTAGCTAACATACCAAATTTTGTAGCAGTTTCTACTTGCCACTTTTCATCACC